>DUEH01000001.1 GCA_011192195.1 Chloroflexota bacterium
CGCTCTACGCTATGGTCAACGGCCAGCGGCGTGAAGTGACCCTGTAGCCGCCAATGCCTCCAAACGCCCGCGAAAAAGTCTTCAAAAGCATTAGCGGTATTGGCGCAGGATTTGGATTTGTCTTTATTGCCGGTATGCTTCTTTTGTTCACCGGACTGGCAAAAAAATACCCTGCGCTTTTTCTGTTGAGCGTAGCGGCTTACGTGGCATCGGTAATCTTGCAGATTGTTGGCGATGTGGGGCAACGCAAACTGCGCCATCCCTTTTTTACCATTCCGGCGCTGTGGATGCTGTACACGGTATTGGCCTTTTGGGAATTTATCACCATTCCGATGATATTGCTGGCAGTGGTTGCCAGCATGTTGAGCGGGCCTTTTATGGTGCTGGTAGCCGTATTATCTGCTTTGATGCCGGGATTGTACTTTATTGAAGAAATAATCGGTCACGATATTCAGGGTGTAAGTTCCTTTGACAATGGCGCGCAAGCGTTGCTGGCGCTGGGCGCACTGGTTGTATCGGGCGCAGTTTTGTGGGCGGTACACTTCGGTTCAGACGACGATTTGATAATGGACAAAGGCTCTGAGATCATCACCAACATACGCAACCTGATCAAAAACGCTGCCGATGACATCATTGAAAAATACAGCGCCTGAAAACAAGACCGGAGAAAAACAATGACCCAAAAAAGCAACTTCTGGAAACTCTTTGGCCTGTCGCTGGGGCTGTCGCTGGGATTTACCGCCGCCGCCATCCATCGGGGACGCTTAAAAAGCGCTGCCATACGAAAATTGACGCAATTGCTGCCCAATCCGGCGCAGGAGCGAGACATTCAGGTGGATTTAGGGCCGGGCATCCCCGGCTGGAACAGTGTCACCCTGGTTGGCTTTATGAGCGAAACCCTGCCGGACATTACAGGCTATCCGGTAGAAGCCGTGGCCTACTCGCGTTTTGGCGGCTTCAACAGCGACCGCCGCTTTTCCGATTTTCAAAATCCCGCCAGCCCCGGCTACCAGTGCTGGTACGGCGCTTACGTGGTCTTTGATAACGAACATCGCCAGAAATTTGGTTTCAACCCGGATGGCAGCGCCAGCGCCCAAGACGCCATTGACGCGCTGGAAGCCGATCAACGTCTGGTTTACCAAAGCGCGGGCATTAGTCTGGCTTTTGAAGACGGGCGACTGGTGCGGCAAATCGGCGATTTTGAGGAAGAAATTGTGGAGGTGAAGGGCGAACTCTGGCATCGTCTCAGCGGGCAAGCCGAAACCTGGTCAAGCTACCATCGCGGCGTTTTGCCCACCGAAAGCTGGAAATTCGGCTGGTGCTACGGCTCCGTCCCCTCCGGCGCCGACCACGGCGTCCACGATATGCACCGCCTCCGCTATCGCGGCGAATTTTGGGCGCGTTACCAGCCGGAATGGGGCGCATCGCTGTGCAAATTCTTCATCTATCCCAGCTACACCAATCGACAGGGAGAGACAATTGACAAAGGGAGCGACTGGCTGGTAGAGGCGGGACAGCGCGCGCTGGACGGTATTCGATTCACAAGCGACGAGTGACGAGCTACGAATTACGAATTACGAGTTACGAATGACAAATTGCAAATGAGAGCCTGCCCCGCATTATCGGGTACAAAGGACGAATGACAAATGACAAATGACAATCTTAAAAACATTCTTGGCCCAATGCGTTTACCTTTTTTAATTTTGGGGCCGGCCTGCGCGTTGCTGGGAATTGCCACAGCCGTTTGGCAGGTGGGGGCGGTTAGTGCTTTCTACAGCGCGCTGGCGATACTTGGCGCGGTGACGGCGCATGTCAGCGTCAACGCCTTCAACGAGTATTTCGACTTCAAAAGCGGTCTGGATTTCAAGACAAAGGCCACTCCCTTCAGCGGCGGCAGCGGCGCGCTCCCCGCAAAACCAGAAGCAGCGCGTTCCGCCCTGACAACCGCCTGGATAACGCTGGGTATAACAGCGCTAATTGGTCTCTACTTTCTGTGGGTGTGGGGACTGGCGCTGCTGCCGCTGGGAGCGCCGGGGCTGGTGGTGATTTACATTTATACCAACTGGATCACGCGCCAGCCCTTTCTTTGCCTGATTGCGCCCGGTTTGGGTTTTGGCATTTTGACCGTGATGGGAACGGATTTTGTCCTCACCGGCCAATATTCCCTCACCGCTTTCTTTGCCTCGCTGGTGCCTTTCTTCTTGGTCAACAACCTGCTGCTGCTCAATCAATTCCCGGACGCAGACGCCGACAAGAGCATTGGCCGTAAACACTATCCCATCGTCATCGGCAGCAAGAAGAGCAGCTTGATCTTTGCCGCCTCTCTGGCATTGGCCTATCTTTCGCTGATCACCGGCGTTGCGCTGGGCCATCTTCCCCTACTCAGCCTGCTGGGGCTGCTCACCGTCTTCCTGGCTGTTCCCCTTGCCCGGGGCGCGTATCGCCACGCGAACGACATCCCCGGTCTGATTCCTTTTCTGGGGCAAAACGTTATCATCAACATTGCCACGCCCCTGTTGATGGCGGCGGGGTTGTTTTTCAGTTAGCCATTTCATTAGGCAATCCCTTTGCCCTGTGGTATATTTTAGCGTTATCAGCCGCTAAAGACCGCCGACGGTTGACCGCCGACCGCCGAGATACGCCAAACAGACTACTACACGATGGCGGAAGTCTTCTAGCAGTTAGAACTGCCGATTTACTGCTCCAAGCGGTTCCGTGAACCGCGTCTTGGGCGTAGAACCATCACCGGGCCTGCCCTGAGCTTGCCGAATGGGTCACGGAACCGGCTAGAGCGTAACTGTCGGAGGATTTCCGCCGAGCTGTACTACCCTTTACAGCGGTCGTCCGTCTGCGGTCTGCGGTCAGACTACGCCGGAAATCAATGCCTCTAACGCCAATAGCCAATAAATTCAGATAAAATAAGGAAACCATCACTATGCGAATGAGTAAACTTTTTAGCCAAACCCTGCGCAACGCGCCCTCCGATGCCGAAGTGGTGAGCAATAAGCTCCTGCTTCGAGCGGGCTTCATCCGTCAACTGGCTGCCGGAATCTACAGCTACCTGCCGCTGGCCCGCCGCGCGATGACCAAAATAGAAAACATCCTGCGCGACGAAATGAACGCCATCGAAGGGCAGGAAATCACCATGCCCGTCGTCCACTCCGCCGACATCTGGAAAGAGACCAATCGCTGGTACGAAGTCGGCTCTGAAATGGGGCGCTTTTTCGACAAAAACGGCCGCGATATGGTGCTGGCGATGACCCACGAAGAAGTCGTAACCGATCTGGTGCGCAAAGAAATTCAATCCTATCGCCAACTCCCGGCGATGATCTACCACATTCAAACCAAATGGCGCGACGACCCCCGCCCCCGCGCCGGGCTGATCCGCGTGCGCGAGTTCACCATGAAAGACAGCTACAGCCTTGATCTGGATATGGAAGGCCTGGATGCGCAGTATCGCGCCCATTACCAATCTTAYTTCAACATCTTCAATCGCTGCGGACTGCCCGCCATTGCCGTAGCCTCTGACGTGGGGATGATGGGCGGCAGTATGGCKCACGARTATATGTACCTCACGCCCATCGGCGAAGATACGCTGGCGCTGTGCGATGCCTGCGGCTACACCGCCAACCGGCAGATTGCCGAATTCCAAAAACCCGCGYCCGYAGCGGAAGAAGCCAAATCGCTGGAAAAAGTAGCAACGCCCCACGCTGCCACCATCAAAGCGCTGGCCGAATACCTGAACGTCCCCGAATCTAAAACCGCCAAAGCCATCTTCCTGATGGCCACCATCACCGAAGGACAGGAAGACGTAGAAAAATTCATCTTTGCCGTTGTGCGGGGCGATATGGATCTGAACGAAACCAAACTGACCAACGCCATCAAAGCCAAAGCCCTTCGCCCGGCCGACGAAGCGGAAATCAGAGCCATTGGCGCGGAACCGGGTTACGGATCACCCATCGGCGTTAAAGACGCGCTGATTGTGGTAGACGACCTGATTCCCCAAAGTCCCAATCTGGTTGCCGGCGCCAACGAAGACGGCTGCCATTACCTGAACGTCAACTACGGGCGCGACTTCACCGCCGACATTGTGAGCGACATTGTTGCCGCCGCAGACGGTTACGGTTGCCCCGATTGCGGGCAGCCGCTTTACACCAGCCGGGGCGTGGAAATAGGTAACATCTTCAAATTAGGCACGCGCTACACCGAAGCGATGGGCGCCACGTATCTGGACAAAGACAGTAAGGCCAAACCGGTAGTGATGGGGTCTTACGGCATCGGCGTGGGGCGTCTGCTGGCCTGCGTGGTAGAAGAACATAATGACAAATACGGCATTATCTGGCCCATCACCATTGCCCCCTACCAGGTGCATCTGGTGAACCTGAGCAAAAAGAGCAGCGCCGCCGAAGACCTTTACCGCGATCTGGAAGCCGCCGGAGTAGAAGTGTTATTCGATGACCGCAACGAAAGCGCCGGCGTAAAATTCAACGACGCCGACCTCATCGGCCTGCCCATTCGCATCACCGTTGGCGATAGAGGGCTAAAACAGGGCGGCGTAGAACTAAAACTACGCGCCAGCAAAGAACGCGGCGACTTGATTCCCCTGGATGAGATTATAAGCCACACGCAGGCGCAAATTGTCGCGTTAGAAGAAGAGATTGCCCAAAAGTTGCTTGAAGTGCCCTTCAAGGAATAAGTACAACATCGTGTTGGGTTTCATTCTTCAACCCAACCTACGGTCTGGTGATTGCGCGCATCTTCGTCAACCCGCAATCGGCACAATTCAAGCGTCAAGCCACTTCGATTGCCAAAAAACCTGATAGCGAGAAAAATTGCTCAAAAATGAATATCCCATTGAACCGTCTCACATTACTGAAGGGCGTACAAGAACTGGCAAAAAGAGATGCGGACCTGGCCAGAATCGCAACAACTTATGGCCCGCCGCCGCTTTGGGAGAGAGAGCCGGGATTTCACACATTGATCCACATCATTCTCGAACAACAAGTGTCATTGGCATCGGCAAAGGCGGCGTACAAGCGCCTGGAGAAGGCAGTTGATCCACTTGAGCCCAAGAATTTCCTGATGCTCACTGACGAAGCGCTAAAACAAATAGGCTTCAGCCGGCAGAAAACAAGATATGGCCGCGAGCTGGCAAATGCGATCATAGATGGAAGCCTCGATTTATCAGGATTGGAGGAACTGGAAGACGAAGACGCAAAAGAACAGTTGATGAAAATAAAAGGGATAGGGCCGTGGACGTCCGATATTTATCTACTGATGGCGCTGGGGCGGCCCGATATTTGGCCGAAAGGCGATCTTGCGCTAGAGATTGCAATCCAGCGGGTAAAGGGATGGTCGAAGCGCCCAACGCCGGAAGAAGCGCGGAAAATGAGCGATGAATGGCGGCCATGGAGAGCAGTTGCGGCAAGATTATTATGGCATTTTTATTTGAGTGACCGTAAGTAAAGGAGCGCCTTCAATGATCAAAATCAAAGCATCCGAAATCACCCCTGAACACCTTTATCGCTCCCGCCGACGCTTTATGGTGGGCGTGGGCGCGTTGGCTGCCAGCGTTGCCCTGTCCGCCTGCGGCGCAGAAGACGCTACTCCTTCCCCAACTACCAACGCTGCGGCGTCCGGGGAAGGAACATCTGCGGTAACCCCGGCAAGTATTGGAGCAACGGCTACACAAGAACCAGTCCCCCCCACCGCCAGCATCCAAAGCGACGAACTGGGCGACGCGCTGACCGATTATGAGTCTGTCATTGGCTACAACAACTACTATGAATTTACCACCAAAAAAGAAGGCGCGGCAAAGCTATCGCAAAATTTCCAATCTTCCCCCTGGACGGTTGAAGTAGGCGGTCTGGTCAACAAACCCGGCGTTTACGACATTGACGATCTGCGCAAAAAATTCACCCGGCAGGAACGCATTTATCGCCTGCGCTGCGTTGAAGCCTGGTCAATGATCATCCCCTGGACTGGCTTTCCCCTGGCCGAACTGCTGAAAGAAGTCGAACCGACTTCAAAGGCAAAATACCTTCGCTTTGAAACCCTCTACGATCCCGACTCGATGCCCGGCCTGAAAAACAACTCATACCAGTGGCCTTATATCGAAGGATTGCGCGTAGATGAAGCAATGAACAACTTGACGCTGCTGGCAACCGGCCTCTACGGTAAAGACCTGCTGCCTCAAAACGGCGCGCCGGTCAGGCTGGTGGTTCCTTGGAAATACGGCTTCAAGAGCATCAAATCTATTGTGAAGATTGATCTGGTAGAAGAGATGCCCGTTTCGCTGTGGATGGCCGCCGCCCCGCACGAGTACGGCTTTTACGCCAATGTCAACCCGCAAGTAGACCATCCTCGCTGGTCGCAAGGCTCGGAACGCCGCATCGGCGAGTTGGGCCGCCGCAAAACGCTGATGTTCAACGGCTACGCAGAAGAGGTGGCAAGTTTGTATGATGGAATGGACCTGACGGAGTATTTTTAGACGAAAGGCGAATTACTTGACAAGCCCCCTTCGTCATTCGTCGTTCGTTATTCGTCGTTCGTCGTTCGTCACATATCTTACAATGAAACGAAACAACCTGCTTAAGAAAACACTCCCCGTCCTGGTTCACATCGGCGCGCTGGTTCCGCTGGCGATTATGCTTTGGGGCTTCTTTGACAATCAATTCATCAACCCCATTCAGGAACTCACCTTTAGGACAGGGCGATACGCTTTGCATTTGCTCATCCTGTCGCTGGCCTGCACGCCGCTGAACACCTTCTTTGGCTGGCGATGGGCGATTTCGCTGCGCAAGATGTTGGGGCTATACGCCTTTATGTACGCCGCGCTGCATTTTTCAATTTTTGTAGGGCTGGATTACGGCTTTAACTGGGAGTTACTGTCAGAAGCCATTTTTGAAAAACGCTACGCGCTGGTGGGCTTCACCGCCTTTCTGATCTTGCTCCCCTTAGCTATCACCTCTACCAAAGGCTGGATGAAACGTCTGGGCAGAAACTGGAAACGCCTGCACCGATTGGTCTACCTGACGGCGCTTCTGGTAATCGTCCACTTCATCTGGCTGGTCAAAGGAGACATCCAGCGACCTTTGATTTACGGCGCGGTAGTAGTCTTCCTCCTCATCTTGCGCTGGCCCCCCATCCGAAAATGGGCCGGCAGCCTCCGCCGACTACTAGCGTCGTCGGCCAAAAACGCTTCTCTGATCTAAGACACATCCTCTAACCCAGGGCTGTTCAGTTCTCCGTACAGAGTAGGTGCAATGCACTTTCGCACCGCCTTACAAGGCAAAATTAACTTATTTTACGCAGTAAATTGCAAGAGAAGACAATGCGTTAAGTGCATCGCACCTGATGTTTGTGCCTCTGCTTTTTAGAACTGAACAGCCCTGCATCTTGATAGACGAAGAATGCGTTGGAGACGAGTTACGGGAGCAGGTTATTGGAATGACAGAAGACTGGCGCGTCTTGCGGGTTATCTACACTTTCCGGGAAGAGGTCATCAGAATTATCTCTGCCAGAACAGCAACACCAGCAGAGAGGAGAGCGTATGAAGAAGCATAAACTGAAAGAACGATTGCAAAAAAATCGTCCAATGACAATGATAAGTCTGCGTATGCCGGAAGACGTGGTAGAAGATTTAAAATACGTAGCGCCAAAATTGGGGTTCTCCGGTTATCAACCTTTAATTCGCGCCTACGTGGGGCAGGGATTACGCGCAGACCTGGCGCGTCTGGAAAAAACCCCCGAAGTAATACAACTGGTAGAAAATTTGAAAAAATACGGCGTCAAGGATGAAATCATCGACTCGGCAATGGCAGACCTTAACGGCGTCCGTCAGGCCGCGTAATCGGCAAAGGTCAAGTTCATCCTTCATCCTTTGAATATCAGGGAAACCCTGATATTATTTTGTGCATTTTTGTACTATAATGAACTTGTATATAAAATAGAGCGTATCGTTGCACCCCATTTTCCCACTATTAGTCCTCCTTTTTAGCTTTTTCTCCGTTACACATCGCTGCGCCAAAAGCGATGTATTGATTGTCCGCTAGCACCCCTATGCAACGCTGCACTCTGATTATGCTCATTTTTTTCTCCTTTGAAAAGAAGCCTGTCGTCTGACAGGCTTCTTTTTTTGCCCTCCCCGCTTCAAGTTTGACATCAACCCAGGCTTAATTTACAATCTGGTCTATGCCTAAATTTCAATTAGTCTCAGATTACCAACCCTCCGGCGATCAACCGGAAGCTATAAAATCCTTGATAGACGGCCTTAACAAGGGCTACAAGCATCAAATTTTGCTGGGCGCTACCGGAACCGGCAAAACCTTCGCCGTTGCTAATGTGATTCAGCAGATACAACGCCCCACGCTGATAATGGCGCACAATAAAACGCTGGCCGCCCAACTCTACCGCGAATTTCGCGCTTTTTTCCCGGATAACGCCGTAGAGTACTTTGTCAGCTACTACGACTACTATCAGCCCGAAGCCTACATCCCCCGCACCGATACCTTCATCGAAAAAGACTCCCAAATCAATGAAGCAATTGACCGTCTGCGCCTCTCTGCCACCGAAGCCCTTTTCACCCGCCAGGACGTGATCATCGTCGCCAGCGTTAGCGCCATCTACGGGCTGGGCGACCCGGAAGAATACGGCAAAGCCTACCAGCAATTCCGCGTGGGCGAAGTTCGCAAACGAGATCGCTCGCTGCGCCATCTGGTGGACATCCACTACAAGCGCAACGACTTTGACCTGAAAACCGGAACCTTTCGCGTGCGCGGCGACACGCTGGAAATTCGCCCCGCCTACAATGACCGCGCCTACCGCATCGAGTTCTTTGGCGACGAAATTGACCGCATCACCGAAGTAGACGCGCTGACCGGCGAAGTCATTCAACGGATGGATGAGTTAACCATCTTCCCGGCCCGGCACTTTATCACCCCGCAGGAAAAACTGGCCCAAGCCATTCAGGATATTGAAGCGGAACTGGAAGAACAGCTAAAGAAATTCAACAACGAGGACAAACTTCTGGAAGCCCAACGCCTGGAACAGCGCACCCGCTACGACCTGGAAATGCTCACCGAAGTGGGCCACTGCGCCGGCGTAGAAAACTACTCGCGCGTCCTTTCTCAGCGACCGCCCGGCTCCACGCCCTGGGTGCTGCTGGACTATTTTCCGGATGATTTTCTGATTGTGGTGGATGAAAGCCATATGAGTTTGCCCCAAATCAGGGGGATGTACAAGGGCGACCGCGCCCGCAAGACAACGCTGGTTGACTACGGGTTTCGCCTGCCCAGCGCCCTGGATAATCGCCCCCTGACCTTTGAAGAGTGGGAAGACCACGTTTATCAGGCCATCTACACCACCGCCACCCCCGGCCCCTACGAAAAGGAACACACCCAGCAGACTGTTGAGCAAATTATCCGCCCCACCGGCCTGCTGGACCCGCCGGTCAGCGTGCGCCCCACCAAAAATCAAATTGACGATCTGCTCCACGAAGTCAACCAACGGGTGGAAAAAGGCCAGCGCGTGCTGGTGACAACCCTGACCAAACGCATGGCCGAAGACCTGAGCGACTACCTGATGGAAGCGGGGCTGAAAGTTCACTACCTGCACAGCGATATTCACACTTTGGAGCGCGTAGAAATTCTGCGCGACTTGCGTCTGGGCGTGTTTGACATTGTAGTGGGCATCAACCTGCTGCGCGAAGGGCTTGACTTGCCGGAAGTGTCGCTGGTAGCCATACTGGACGCGGACAAAGAAGGCTTCCTGCGCTCCGAATCCGCCCTTATCCAAACCATTGGGCGCGCCGCCCGCCACGTAGACGGGCAGGTCATTATGTACGCCGACAAAACCACTGGCTCAATGCAGCGCGCCATTGATGAAACCAATCGCCGGCGAGACAAACAGCGGGCCTACAACAAGAGCCACAACATCGAACCGCGCTCCATTATCAAAGAAGTGCGGGAAATGCTGGGCAAGGCCGAAGAGAACCAACCCGAAATGTCAAAACTGGCCGAAGCGCGCGGCGAATACGCCATCAACGCCCAAATCCCCCCCGATGAACTAAAACGCGCCATCGCCGAGTTGGAAGAACAGATGAAGGCCGCCGCCGCCCAACTGGAATTTGAAAAAGCCGCCCTGCTTCGAGACCAGATCATCGTCCTGAAAAAACAGCTGGAAGTCCTGCTGCCAAAAGATACTCGCCCTGAATGGGAGCGAATTACCTGACGCGGACAAGCCGGAATGGCGAATTTGCGAATGGCGAATAATAAGCCAGATTCGCCATTCGCAAATTCGCCATTCGCAAATTCGCCACTCGCACCGCCTAACAACACCTCAAGGAGCCTTACTATGAAAAAACGAGTTTTCTCCGGTATTCAACCCACCGGAAACACCCACATTGGCAATTACCTGGGCGCCATTAAGCAATGGGTCGCCTCGCAGGCAGAGTACGATAACATCTTCTGCATTGTTGACCTGCACGCCATCACCGTACTGCAAGACCCCAAACTGCTCAAATCCCAAACCCGAGAGCTGGCCGGGCTGCTCTTTGCCGCCGGAATTGATCCCGAACAATCGGTTCTTTTTGCGCAATCGCACATCAGCGCTCACGCAGAACTGGCCTGGATACTGAACTGCCTCTCTCCGATGGGCTGGATGCAGCGTATGACCCAGTTCAAGGAAAAGGCCGACAAGCAAAAAGAGCAGGTATCGGTGGGCTTATTCACCTACCCTGCTCTGATGGCCGCCGATATTGTTCTTTACGATACCGACCTGGTCCCCGTAGGCGAAGACCAAAAGCAGCACCTGGAATACACCCGCGACCTGGTGCAGCGGGTCAACAGCCTTTACGGCGACGACACCCTCAAGATGCCCACACCCAGCATCCCCCAGGTTGGCGCGCGAGTGATGGGCCTGGACGACCCCACCAAAAAGATGAGCAAGAGCGAAGACAAGCCCAACCACGCCGTCAACCTGCTGGACCCGCCCAAGGTCATTCTCAAAAAGATTAAACGCGCCACCACCGACTCCCTGCGCGACATTCGCTTTGACCCGGAACGCCCCGGCGTATACAACCTGCTCTCCATCTATCAAGGCTTCACCGGCCAGAGTCAGGCGAAAATCGAAAGCCATTTCGAGGGCAAAGGCTACGGCGATCTGAAGAAAGAGTTGGGCGAAGTGGTAGTAGAAGGGCTAAAGCCAATCCAAACCCGCTACGCCGAACTAACCGCCGACCCCGCCTGTCTGGATTCCCTGCTGGCCCAAAACGCGGACAAAATTCGCCCCATTGCGGAGCGAACCTTGAAGCGGGTTCAGGAGAAGGTAGGGTTGGGGTAGACGTCCCGAAGTCCGAATTTAGGGGAACCCTCCCGCATCAAAGTTGTGAGGTTGATGGGTTCCCCGGTAGATGACAGATTGAGAAGATGTGAGTTAAGGTGACGTAAAAATTGGGGCGGATTTAGGGCAGATCGGTTCGTTATAATGCAATTATAGTGGAAAGCTACGCGATGGCACTGGGGGCCTTGAAYGGGATTGGCGTAAAGGATAAAAANTCYAACCACGAATAGCGCTAATTTACACGAATATAAAAATTAAAAATTAGTGAAAATTCGTGTTATTCGTGCTTAAAAATGTCTTTCCCATTGAACGGCCCCAGCGCCTTTAATTCGCGTAATTTGCGCAATTCGATGCCCCGGTTTCTTTTGTTGTTATGTGTGACTTTTGCGGAACTGCCAAAAAAGTGATACAGAGATTCACGGAGAATGCACAGAGAACACTGAGAAAAGCAAAGAATTTAAAAATTCGGTGTATCTCGGTGTCTCCCTTGAAAATAGCGTGTTTGTAGTGAGGTACGTAATGCAGTGGAGTACCGTAAAACGCCACTTCGCTGTCGCTGCGAGGCTCACTACGAGCAATTTTCATTCGCTGTGGTGTGCCCCAGGCTCATGATAACTCCTCTGTGTTTTCTGTGTAACTGCTTTTCTTGCTCACTGTACAAGCCTGCCCTGAGTATAACCGAAGGGAAATCAACTGGAAAGCGCCTAATCTATTTCCATACCAGGCTGGAAATAAAATAATTGATTGTTGAATTGGCGAATAGTTAATAAACTACGCTGATGACGTTAACAATTCAATAATTAATCAATTCACAAATTAGTTATTTGTTTTCAAAATCGGTAATTTTTTGTCGATAGAAAAGCCCTAAGACGCTAATGAGCACTGAGGACTAAATGACAGACATTCCTCCGGACTTCACCCCTGAACATCTTCCCGAACCCGCCCCTCGTTTGAGCCGCTTTGCCTGGTTGCTTCTTGGGATTTCGGTGTTGGTGATAGCGACTTTTATTCTTGCGCCGCCCTGGTCATTAATGGGGAAGGCGGATGTGGTGGGCAAGGGGATTTGCCACCAGATACCGTCGCACTCCCTGTTTTTCAATAATCAGCAGTTGCCCTTGTGCGCGCGCTGCACCGGCATTTATTTGGGCGCGTTGTGGGGATTTATATTGATGATGATTTTGGGGCGATTTCGCGCCATTCGCTGGCCGTCTGCGCCAATTTTGGCAATTTTGATCAGCTTTACCGCTTTGATGGGCATTGATGGCGTCAATTCTTATATCGGTTTCTTTCCGGCGCTGCCGCGTTTTTATGAATCGCAAAATTGGCTGCGTCTGGTGACGGGAACTATGCACGGCTTGACAATGAGCGTCATTCTGCTGCCCATCATCAGCGAAAGCCTGTGGCATCCCAGTTTGCTTAAGAATGAGCCGGTCATCAGGAATTTCAAGGATTTTGCTATGTTAGTGGCGGGCGCGGCAGTCATTATTTTGATTGTTTTGACCGGACAGCCTTTTTTGCTCTATCCACTGTCATTTTTGACTACCATAACAGTGTTGCTGATGCTGGCCTCGGTTTTTACCGTGTTTGCGCTTTTTGCGACCGGTCAAATGAGTTCCGCCCGCACCTGGCAAGACACGCTCCCCTCTCTGGCAATAGGTTTAGCGGGCGCTATTTTGATCATCGGGGGGATGTATTTTCTGCGCGTCAGTTTGATTGGCGACGCGCCGTTGGCGTTTTAATTCCAACCAGCTTTGCAGCGCAAACCAGGGCGAAGCGGGCTGGTTGGGCGGCTTTTGGCCGAACTGCCGCCCGGTATTCCAGGTGACAACCAACTCTTGTTTGGCGCGGGTGAGGCCGACGTAAAAGAGGCGTAAGCGTTCTTTTACCAGCTCTGCCCGCGCTTGCTCTGTGGCCTCTCCTTCAAGATATTCTTTCCCCAACTCCACCGCCGATAACTGCGCCAGCGTTTCCGCTTCCAGATTTAGCGCGTCGCGGATGAACCATTTTTCAGAAAAATATTGATCCTGCGGCTGCCCGGAGGGGAAATTGTAGTTATTCACGCCCATCAGGTACACCCTGTCCCATTCCAGGCCTTTGGCGCGGTGCATTGTAGCCACGGTCACTTTGCCGGGCGGCGGTTCAAAACCTATATCCTCTTCTTCAAAGCCAATAAAGCGACGCTGATTGCGGGCAATCTGGCTCAATTCTTCGATGAAATGAGGCAGTCGCCAGTCCGGGTGTTCGCGGGCGGCTTGACGCAGCACCAGCGCGAATTTGTGGGTCAGCGCCAAATCGCTGGGCTGGTCAAAGAGGTCCTGGCCCAGTCGCAGCAACAGTTGGTCAATGGGCAAAATGGCGGCGGCGTGCCACACCTGCACCAACGCGCGAAACTCGGTGAGCAGGGCGTGGACTTCCACATCGGCCAGCATTTCTTCGTTATCGTCCAGCCAATCGTGACCGGGGCGCGGCCAGAGATAGTCTTCCGTCTTTCTCAGAGATTGCAGCGCGCGTTCTACCCTTTCAAAGAGCGGCGCGGCTTCTTCGATATCCCATTCGTGGCGTTTCCAGACGCGAAAGAGGGTGGCAAGTTGTTTGGCGTCGGTGGGCTTGGAGAGGTGTTTCAGGGTGTTAGCCAGCACGCCGGCGGCGCTGCGCGTGGTAGAAGCGCTGTTGAGCAATTCCACGTAAGGCGCATTAAGACGTTTTAAGACGTTGGCAACGTCAAAGCCCTTTTTATTGCGTGGAACCAGAATGGCGGCAGTCTGCTCCGGGTAATTTTCCAGCCACTTTTTGACGGAAAAGGTCACGGCTTCCAGCTCCTTTTCCGGGCTGAATTTGTTCTCCGGAAAGTAGATTTCATCCGGTTTGTCGGGCGGGTTGGGTTGCGGGTCATCGGGCGGGGTGGGCTGGATGAGGGGCGGGTTCAGGGCGCGGCGAGCGGCGGGCGTGGGGTGTTCACCGCGCGTCCATTCGATGAGGTGGTTTGCCAGTTGGATGACGCTGGCGCTGGATCGGCCTGATTCTGGCATTGGCAGGCTGCGGACCTTCTCTTCGGCCAGAAAATTGAGCAGGTTTTCCGGTTTGGCGGTGGTGAAGGTTTCGTAAATGGCCTGATTCGGGTCGCCGACGCGCGCCCAGTTGCCGCTTGCTCCGGCCAGATTACGCAAAATACGTTCTTGCAGCAAGCTGCTGTCCTGCGCTTCGTCTTCCAGAATGAAGGGCCATTTGCGACGCAATCTGGCGGCAAATTCCGAATCCAGATCCAGCGCCAGCGAAGCCAGTCGAATCAGATCGTCAAAATCCACGCCGGTACGGGCCAACCGCGCCTGATATTCGCGGTAGATGTCCAGCCCCAACTTAGCCAGGGGGAGGTCCTGGTCGCTCTGACGGTAATAATCAGCCAGGGCGACGGGGGTGAGTTGGCGGTCTTTGGCGCGTTTGATGAAGGTTTGGGCAATGGAGCGCACCAGCGCGGGGATGTCTTTGCGCCGAAGTCTTTGCACTTGCGCTTCGCCCAGACTGGGGTTGAGATACTCTTCCACCAGCGTCGAGTGTCCGGCCAGCCAGCCGTCCGTTACTTCGGATAGCAATTGCCCGGCGGCGCGATCATCAACAATATCAAAGTCCGCATCCAGACCCACCAGCGATGGCCGCTCGCGCACAATATCGTAGGCCAGCGAGTGCAGGGTGCTAACGCGATAGCCCATTCCGGCCAGCAGTCCCGCTTCGCGCACAAAGCCGTCAATGCGGCGGCGAAAATTATCAACGGCGGCATTGACCAGCGTGACAATCAATACTTCTTGCTCATCGTTGACCTGGGTGATCAGCTTTGAGGCCAAATAAGAAAGAATATGCGTTTTGCCGCTTCCCGGTACGGCAGACACGCCCATAAAACCGCCGTGTTGGGCGTATTCCAGGATTTTCTTTTGAGAAGGGCGAGGGACGAAGGGCATAATTGTGAATGGCGAATGGCGAATGGCGAATGGCGAATGGTGAATTGTGAATTGTGAATTGTGAATGGTGAATTGTGAAGTATGAAGTATGAATAGCCTTCGTTCACGATCAGCAATTTATCATTCACAATTCATAATTATTTCCGGTTTTTAGCAGGTGCCACAGACGTTCTGGTTTGTACAACTTGTTGCGTACTACAAAAAGCAACGCCGCCAGCAGACCCCCCAACTCCCAGGCCCACAAATCAGGTCGTTTGGTGAAGGCGCGCCAGTAGGCCAGTTTGATGTCTTCCTGTTCGCTGCCTTGTTTGCCCCAGGCGTGGAATTTCCAGCCGCGGAAAGGCCAGTACCAGGTATCGTGAAAGAACCACAGGCGGTCAAGGATGGCGTGGCCGTTGAAGGCCAGCGCGTAGGGCCACCAGCGCGGTTTTTTCCACGCGGTGAAGAGAAAAAGCCCCAAATGTACAATTAGCGTATGGGCAAACAGCACCGCCGATTTGTATTTTCGGTAGAAGTACAGCGCGGCCAGCGGTTTGTCCAGTAAATCCGGCCCTGTTGCCGCCAGCGCAATCAGGCGATAGTCAACTTTTTTTAGCGCGGGGATTCGGTCTTTCAGCAAATCCACCGCCGCGATGGTGTAGCTTATGTGGCTTTGTGGAAGCATATTTTGGTTTCAGGTTTCAAGTTTCGGGGTTTGAGTTTAATCGTCAATCCAAAATCGTCAATCGTAAATCACCTGGGTCTTTCGCCGTAGTATTGGTAATACTCTACTTCAATAGCGCCGTTGTATAATTTTCTGCTGCGGTCAGGCCAGGCGCGTTTGAAATATTTGGGAAACATTTTATCGGCGGTCAAAACGTACAGCGACCAGCCTTTTTTCTTCTTGAAAGTTTTGTTGATAGAAATATAAAGCTGATTCAACTCCTGAAAATCAGACATCTTCAAACCGTAGGGAAAGTTTGAGATGATGATGCCGTACTGTTGATCAATCCACAGATTGCGGATGTCTTTTTGCTGAAAGATAATATCATCGCCCACGCCGGCGTTCTCGGCGTTGGTTTTACTGGCGATAATGCTCTGTTCGTCAATATCGTAGCCGTAGATTTGCAGATTGAGGTCAGTGCGAATAGCGTCGCGGGCGGCGCGTCTGGCTCTGCGCCAGACTCTTTTGCCAATGGCGGGCCATTTTTCTGAAGCAAAGCTGCGGTGTAAGCCGGGAGCCATATTGCGGGCTATCATTGCCGCCTCAATTAAAATAGTTCCTGAGCCGCACATAGGGTCAATCAACAGGCGGCCTTTGTTCCAGTAACTAAGCTGAACCAGTCCGGCGGCCAGCGTTTCTTTGAGGGGCGCTTCGCCTGTCAACGCCCGGTAGCCTCTTTTGTGCAAGCCTGAGCCGGAGGTGTCAATAGTCAGAGTGGCAATGTCCTTTAATATCGAGACCTGAATGGTAAATTCCGGGCCGCTTTCCGTGAACCAGTCGGTGTGGCAGGCTGTTTTCAGGCGTTCTACAACCGCTTTTTTGACAATGGACTGACAGGCTCTAACGCTGCCCAACGTAGATTTTAGCGATTTTCCGGTGACGGTGAACTTGCCGTCTTCGGTGATCCAGTCTTCCCAGGGCAGGGTTTTTGTCTCCTCAAAAAGCTCATTAAAGGTGACTGCCGAAAATTCGCCCAATTTCAGGCGCACTCTGTCCGCGCTTCTGAGCCATAAATTGACGGTGGGGATGTCTTGCGGTGTGGCGGTGAATTCTACTTTGCCGTTGACCACGCGCTCAACCTCAAAGCCTAAAGCTTGCACTTCGCGCTTAACTACTGCTTCCAGGCCAAAGGTCATTGTGGCTATCAAGGTTATTTGTGTGGGGGAGGATTGTTTTTTCATTTGCCGTAAATCTTACACCAAGAGGAGATTCTTGTCATATTAGCGTACTGCTGAAATTTATCATCGGCGTATTTTGACAAAAAGTGATATATCTATATAATTATTGCGTATAAGGTAAGGATTGACAGGTTTCGCAGGGGAAATACGGCGGCTTTTATTGAAAAGTCGCTTTTTCGTGTCTAAGAAGAATTGTATCTACTCACCCCCCTCCAAACCTCCCCCCGAAATCAAGGGGAGGCTTTTAAACTTCCCCCTGACAACGGGGGGAGAGCCTGCCCCGCTTTATCGGGCATTGAGGGGGGTAGGTTGAGCAGTAACGAAGAATTTACCGCAGGGACTTGACCTTGGCCGAGCGCAATGACATTATCCTAAATCAATTTGAAGAGTACCTTACACAAATTGCGCTATCGCCGGCGACAATTACCAACTACCTGGCCGATATGCGCAATTTTGTGCGGTGGGGCAAAAAGACTTACGGGGATGATTTCTCCCTGATCACCGTTGCTCCTGAACAAATCCGCGCTTATCGAAACCATCTTCTTGAAGAGCAAAAACGCGCCGCCTCAACCGTCAATCGCCATTTGCAGGCTTTGAGAAAATGTTGCGCTTATCTGACCCAGACTAACCTGTCTCCCATCAATGCGGCAGAAGAAATATCCCTTGTTTCCGGCGAAAAAGGAACATCCCCCCAGTCGCTATCAGCCAAAGATGTGGAAGCCTTTTTGGAGGCGGCCTATCAGACCCTCTCTTCTATTGCCAAACGAGACGCGGCCATTGTCAATTTACTGGTTGGCGCGGGCTTGCGTTTGGCAGAAGTGAGCGGCTTGCAACTGGATGACGTGGTTTTTGATTATCCGGGCGTCCATCTGGCTGTCAGAGACAGTCGGGGACAGGGGAAAAGAGATATTCCGCTTTCTCAGGAAATTTACAAGCTGTTGAAGGAGTGGTTGCTCATTCGGCCCAAAACTTCCTTTCCTTATGTTTTTTTAAGCCGGGAAGCCAATCCTGTCTCAAGCAGAACTGTTCAACATATTGTCAGTCGCTGCGCCAAAACCGCCAGACTAAATGGCGTTACGGCGCAATTGCTGCGGCGCACTTACGCCCTTCGTTTACTGGAGGAAACAGGTGACTTAGACCTGGTTCAACAGAGATTAGGGCATCGGGACTCCGGAGTTACAAAGCGTTACCTGAATATTGAAAATCCACAGACAGACGCAGATGGATAGATAAAAAATTTATTGGAGATAAGCTGACCGCTGATGGCTGACAGCTTGTTTCACAAGGAGAATGATAAATGGATGTAAAAGACTTTGCGGCATTGCGTATTAGTTTGGCCTCGCCGGATCTGATCAGCAAATGGTCTTATGGCGAAGTAACCAAGCCGGAAACTATTAACTACCGGCGATTACGCCCGGAAAAAGACGGCCTTTTCTGCGAGGCAATATTTGGGCCAACAAAAGACTGGCAATGTTACTGCGGCAAATACAAGCAGGTGCGCTATAAAGGAATCACTTGTGAAAAGTGCGGCGTTTTGGTGACCAGGTCTTCTGTGCGTAGAGAGCGAATGGGGCATATTGCACTGGCGGCTCCGGTAGCGCACATCTGGTATACCCGCCGCGTTCCCTCTTATTTGGGACTGCTGTTGAATATTTCGCGCCGAAACCTGGACCGCGTGTTGTATTTTGCCCTCTACATTACCACCCGCGTTGATGAAAACGCCAGAGTCAGAGCTTTGAAACGGCTGGATGAGGAGGTTGAAAAGGAACGGGCCAAACTGGAAAGAGGTATTCAAGACCAGGTTGACCAACTGCAAGCCGAATTGGATGGCAAAGTTTCTACCCTGCGCGACAGAGAGCAGCAGCTCATCGAAGAACTGGATGCCAAACGGGACAAATCCATTGAAGATGTGATGAAAGCGGCGCAAGATTTGCAGAAGAAGTTGGAAGCTTCCCTGGGTAAAAAGCTGAAAGAAGATATGACGGTGCCGGGAACATCGGAAATAGTAGCAATGTCCGGCGAAGTGATTGACAATAGTCACCTTACGCGCCTGAATGAACTGGTTGACGCGCAGCTAGATGAGATCAAGAACGAGATTGGCGACCGCCGCCTGCGTGAACAAGGCGAAACAGAAAAAGAAATTGACCAAATACGTCACGAAATTCAAGGCAAAATTGACATCTTGCAAGGCGGCATTGATCAGGAATTGGAGCAACTGATCCAGCGGGTTGAAGAGCAGCGCCAGGAACTAATTGGCATCCAGCCCATGCAATTTCTGAATGAATTACAGTTCCGGGAATTGGAAGATCGCTGGGGTAGTGTTTTTAACGCCGGTATGGGCGCCGAAGCGCTGTACGATATTTGTCAAGACCTTAATCTGGAAGAAATGGCTGCCGAGCTGCGAACAGAAATTAAAACGACCCGTTCCAAACAAAAGGCCAAAAAAGCCGTCAAGCGTCTGAAAGTTGCCGACAGCCTGTTACGCAGCGGCAATCGCCCGGAATGGATGATCCTGACCGTGCTGCCGGTCATCCCCCCGGATCTGCGTCCGATGGTTCAATTGGACGGCGGTCGTTTTGCTGCCAGTGACTTGAACGACCTCTATCGCCGCGTCATCAACCGCAACAATCGTCTGAAACGTCTGCTTGATCTGGGCGCGCCCGACGTGATTGTGCGCAATGAAAAGCGTATGTTGCAAGAAGCGGTAGACTCTCTCATTGATAATAGCTCTCGCGGCAAAGCCGTCTCCTCCAGAGGCCGCCGCGAACTGAAAAGCCTGAGCGATATGCTCAAAGGCAAACAGGGACGTTTCCGCCGTAACTTGCTGGGTAAGCGCGTGGACTATTCCGGCCGTTCTGTGATTGTGGTAGGCCCGGAACTGGAATTGCACCAGACCGGCATTCCCAAAGAAATGGCGCTGGAACTCTTCAGGCCCTTTGTCATTCAAAAACTGGTTGAATACAACTACGCCAACAACGTTAAGGGCGCCAAGCGCTTCCTGGAGCAGCATCGCCCGGAAGTGTGGGAAGTGTTAGAAGAGGTTATTCACACCCGCCCCATTATGCTTAACCGCGCGCCCACGCTGCACCGTCTGGGTATTCAAGCCTTTGAGCCACTGCTGGTAGAAGGCAGCGCCATTCGCCTGCATCCGCTGGTATGTACCGCCTTTAACGCTGACTTTGATGGCGACCAGATGGCGGTACACGTTCCGCTAAGCCAAAACGCGGTGAAAGAAGCCCGCGCATTGATGCTAGCCAACAAAAACTTGTTGCTTCCGGCCAACGGTGAACCGGTAGTAGGCCCCACCAAAGATATGGTTTTAGGTATTTTCTACCTGACAACGGAAAGCCACTTCAAAAAAGGTGAAGGCAAAGTCTTTGGCAGCATAGATGAAGTTTCACTGGCTTACGCTTTGGGTAAGGTTGACTTGCACGCACCCATAAAACTCAAAAATATTGACACAGCCTTTTCGCCAGAAGAGCGCCCCTACATAGAAACAACCGTGGGGCGCGCCCTTTTTAATGAAATTCTACCGTTGGAAATTCGGTTTGTCTTCAATCAGATAATGGAAAAGAAATCGCTGAAAGACCTGATTGGGCTTAGCTTCCAGAAATTTGGGGCGGAGCGCACCGCTCAGATTGCCAACAACATCAAGGCCATTGGTTTTAAATACGCCACCATATCCGGCACAACCATCGCCATTTCTGATATTAATATCCCTGACGCCAAATACACCATCATTGACGAAACCACAAAGAAACTGGAGAAAGTCGAAAAACAGTTTCGACGCGGCCTGATCACTGCTGACGAACAGTATATCAAGACGGTAGAATTTTGGACCAAGGCCACTGATGATGTTACCAGTGCCGTTAGCGATGCCATTGCCGATGATAGTCCTATTCGCATTATGGCTGAATCCGGCGCCACTAAAGGCGGCTTTAACCCCATTAGACAATTGGCCGGTATGCGCGGCTTAATGGCCGATCCCAGCGGACGGATCATCCCCTTGCCCATTCGGTCTAACTTTAGAGAAGGATTGACCGCCCTGGAATACTTCATCTCTACTCACGGCGCGCGTAAAGGTCTGGCCGACACAGCCCTGCGTACCGCCGATGCCGGTTACTTGACCCGCCGTCTGGTAGACGTGGCCCAGGATATGATTGTCAGAGAAAACGACTGCGGCACAACAGCCGGCCTGGAAGCCATTAGAGAAGACGACGGCAAGCTATCGGACATCTTTAAGGACAAAGTATTTGGTCGTTTCCTGGCGGATGACGTTCTGCATCCTCAAACAGATGAAGTTTTATTTGATCGAGAACATCTGCTTGACCTGAATGACCTGAATACAATGGTAGAAGCAGGCGTAACCGACATCGAGATACGCTCTCCTATGACCTGCGAAGCCGAACGCGGCGTTTGCGCTTACTGCTACGGACGCGATATGGGCCGTGGCGGTTTGGTGAAAATTGGCGAAGCGGTGGGTATTATTGCCGCCCAATCCATTGGTGAACCGGGCACGCAGCTTACCTTACGCACCTTCCACACCGGCGGCGTGGCTGGCGTAGAAGACATCACCTCTGGTTTGCCGCGTATTCAGGAGCTCTTTGAAGCGCGTAACCCCAAGCGAGAAGCGCTGATTGCCGACATAGACGGCATGGTAGAACTGATCAACCATGACGATGGCAGCCGTTCGCTAAAAATAGCGTCTACAGAGATGCGCCGAAAACTGTATAAAATTCCGCCAAAGTGGGACATCGCAGTAGAAGACGGCACGGAAATTGAAGCCAAAACCGTTATTGCCCGCTCAGAGGATAACGAATTAGTTGCTGAAAACGGGGGGCGGGTATATATTAAAGGCCGTAAAGTGACAGTTAGTTGGGAGCTTCGCCAGGAAGTAGAATTGCGCGTTGATTCCGCCGCAAAATTGCGGGTAAACAACGGCGATCTGGTGACTGCCGGCGAGCAACTCAGCGAAGGCTCCATCAACCCCCACCGTTTATTGGAAGTGATGGGCAGGGAAGCGGTGCAGCGCTATTTGGTAGATGAAGTACAAAGCGTTTACCGTTCTCAAGGCGTGCCCATTCATGATAAACACGTTGAAGTTGTGGTCAAACAAATGACCAACCGCCTGCGCATTGTTACCTCCAGAGACAGCACTTACCTGCCCGGTGAAATTCTGGAACGTCGCGTTTTTCAACAAAATAGCGACGAACTTTTAGCTCAGGGTTTGCAACCCGCCATAGCCCACCCCATGTTGTTGGGCATCACCAAAGCGGCGCTGAACACCGATAGCTTCCTGTCCGCTTCTTCCTTCCAGCACACCATCAATGTGTTGGCCCAGGCCGCTATTGAAGGCAAACGGGACGAACTGGCCGGTTTGAAAGAGAATGTGATTATCGGAAAACTCATTCCCGCCGGAACAGGTTATCATACCCATCAGCCCGAAAACCTGGGCGAAGCCGAGAACGTCGAATCTGAATTTTATGGCGATGACGCAGAAGCAATGGCTATGGTAGAAGACGAAGTCGCAGCCGCTGAAACTGGCGACGGCAACGACGCAGAGCCGGTTGCCGAAGCGACAGGCGATGTTGAAGGCGAAACCCTTGGCTCTGAGCCGGAAGCGAGCGTTGCTGATGAGATTGCCGAGACTGCCGTGAGCGAGGTCAGCGACGGTAACGGCGCAGAGCCAGTTACCGAAGCGGCAGACGATGTTGAAGGCGAAACCCTTGGCTCTGAGCCGGAAGCGAGCGTTGCCGCCGAGATTGCCGAGACTGCCGTGAGCGAGGCTACAGACGGCAACGACGCAGAACCCGCTGACGACCTGACAGAGGAAACCGCCGAGATTGCCGAGACTGTCGTGAGCGAGGCTACAGACGGCAACGACGCAGAACCCGCTGACGACCTGACAGAGGAAACCGCCGAGACGCTTTCGGCTTAGAATTTTAACACAATCAATGATATGTCATTGCGAGGGCGCAACCCGAAGCAATCCCCCCCCGTTGTCGGCAGGAGATTGCTTCGTCTGCGGCTCGCAATGACAACGCACAACTCGTAAATCGTAAATCCAAAATCGTAAATCAGAAAGGGGGTGAGATCAAAAAGATGAGCGTAGAACTAAGACCTGGCGAAACGCAAGAATCGTTGTTGAAACGCTTCAGGAAAGAAGTCGTAAAGGATAGGATTTTAAGCACCTATCGTAAAAAACGATGGTTCGTTTCCAAAAGTGAAGATCGTCGTCTGGCTAAACAGCGCGCCATTCGCAAAGCGCAGCGCAAAGTCCGGGTGATGAAAAGTCGGCAACGCTAAAATGTTAGCCAAAACGCAATCCCCTTTTGCGCCTGGTCGCTATCAGGATTGGGGGCAAGAAAAATAAAAAGCTGACCGCAACGGTCAGTTTTTTTGTTGGGGCAAAAGGGGGTGTCTCTCAACTTCCATCACCGCCGGTGACAGGTAGAAATACTGGCGGCGCTATTTGGGGTGTGGTCAATTCAAGTGATGGCGTTTGGCGAGTGATCCCGTCTGAATAGCCAAACGAAGCAACAAGGTCCCACCTTTGTTCTGCTGCCGTTTCAGCGACGGGATGAACAGCAATTTGCGCGGCAACTGTTTGACCGGCAGCTATTGGCGCAAAATCAATCGTGATCAGATTTTGCCATACTTCAACAGCCGCGTCCTTTGCCTGAACATTGTCTACACCAAGGTCTGCGGGGAGCAGCAAAGTCATCCAGGCATTTAGCAGGGGTTGAGCGGTGGCGTTTTTTGCCGTAAAGGTCAGGATTGCGGAATTTTGATCTTGTGAAGATGCGTGCAGCGTCAAAGGCGGCGGGGAAGGCGCTTCGGACTGCCGGTAGTAGCCCGGATTGACTTCCATTACCAGCCGGTGGGCGGTGCGCAGGGCGACATCCTGTGTCAACGCCTGATACCCTTCGTCAAGTACCGGATTCAGGGCGGCAATTCCTTCCCCCAAGCAGGCGAAGATGAAGGCGCTATTAGCATTGAGACCCTCTTCCAGCGCCCATTCATTTCCGGCCAGGCGTACGCGCGGCGATGACTGGAAACTGCTGCTCACGCTAAGAAAATGACCTTGCAAAACGGGACACGTCCCTGGCGCAGCAGATTCTTCCGTTGATGATTTGGATTGATGAGGGGCAGTTGGCGTTGGGGTTCCTCTGGGGAAAGGCGTGGGTGTGGGAGTGTAGCGCAGCGGCGGCGTTTGGGTAGGGGTGGGACGCAACGGCGCGGTTGGCGTGGGAGTGGGGCGCGGTGGCGTATCTTGCGCCTGAACAGATTGCGTTAGATGATATACCGTAAATATCATCAATAGAAGCGCGCTGCTTATCAACAAGATTTTCCCGGCAGTTTTTCTGTTCATAAAATTATTCGTTTTTCTTGACTGCTTTGTGCGCAGAAGTATCAGCAACTTGTGTGGCGAATCTGAATTTCTGCCGATGGAAGCTTGTAATCCCCAGGCTTAGAAAAATTGCCCCCAGGCCAAGTAGCGTCAGTGCGGGGAGTATTGAGCCAGAATTAGCGCTGCTGCCTGTTTCTGGCAGCGCTTGGGGTGTGGCAAGGGGCGTTGGAGAGGGGGTAGGTTGCGCTGGAGCCGGTGCGGGCGCAGTTTCGCCACCGCCTCCATCATCATCGTTGCCGGATTTGGGTACTGGTGTGGGAACAGGCGTGTCTCTGGGGCTGGGGGGCGCTTCGCGGGTGGGCGCAACTTCACGGGTTGGCGCTTTGCCATCTTGAGCCACTACCGATGCAGGCGTTACCGCAACAAAGGCAATCAGCAACAGAGCCAGAAATATTCCGCTCACAAAGTAAAATGGGGCTGTTACGGTAACCGTTCACCCCCCCCTCGTTCCCAATCTCCAGATTGGGAACGCGCTTGCCAGAGAAACTCCGTTTCGGGCGTGGTGGAAACAGAGTTTTCGGGGCAATTGCGTCCCCAAACAGAGTTTGGGAACGAGGGGGCTGAATAGTTACAGCGATGAATTCGCTAAGAATCAGAATATTGTGACTCGCGGCGCAATGCCATAAAACGAATGATACTATAGGGGAATTGGAATGGGGTAGGGAAATTGCAGGGAAATGGTTAGAAAAAAGAAGTTGGTGGCGTGTAGGCGCTGAAGAAGAATAAAAGGCGAATGTCTCTGTTGGACATTCGCCTTTTATAAGCAGGTCAATTTTTTATCAGTTGTTTATGCGACGACTTCAGGCGCTGCCGAATCCTCTGGCGGCGCGTTTGGGCGCAACATCTCCTGAGCAAAATAGTAAAGCGCGCCCAGGCCAAGCAGTACCACTATGACGGCAATGACCCATCCCAGGAAAGGAATGACGCGCAAAATTTCGTAGATGAACGCGCCCAGGGCCAGCGCGCCCAGATTTTGCCCTGTCCCTGGTTCCATTTGCGGCGCTAACTTTGCCAGGATCAGCCTGCCCGCTAAAAAAGCGACCAGCGCTTTGGTTACAACCGACAGCACAAAGGTGAAGAGCGATACCACCAGCGCCAGCGACGCCCCACCGATGCCCAGAATATCGCCAAAGAGTTGTCCGGCGGTGATAATTCCCCCCAGCGAGGCCACAATGAAGAGCAAAACAGCCACAATGGGTACGGCAACGACGAAAATAAGCGTGACGGCGCAGCCCCACCCCGCGCTGGGCAGCGGTTGCGTTTGCAGCAACTCGCCCGCGCGCTTGACCATTGCCGGCCAAAATTGCAGCAGCAGGCCGCCAACGATCATCAGCGCAATAAATTCGCCTGCGCGGGCTAAAATGGCCTTGCCTGCAGTAACCACAATAGACTGGCCTTCCGTTGCCGTGCCGCCTGCTCCTTCTTCTACCATCTCTGTAACGTCTAATGTTCCGCTGATTTTGGCGTTATCGCCAACTTGCAGGCCGGGCGCCGCGCTTTCTACTATGGGCATACCGGGCATAAAAACGCCTGGGGGCGCGGCCTCGCCGGATACGCTGACCTGGCTTTTTACATCGCCGCCAACCGCGCCGTTCAGCGCCAGTGCGGCGCTGTCGGTTTCTACATCGTTTGCCACATCACCGTTAAGCAGAACTTGATAGCCGCCCGCGTACAGGCTGCGGCCAATGCTGCTGCCCGCTTCGGTTTTTACGCTATAGCCAACACCGTAGACGTTGCGGCCAATTTCTGCCTTCGGGCCAACCGTCACCGAGTAGCCCGCGCCGTACATACTTCCGCCAACCGGCCCGTTTACCTCTACCATTTGCCCGGCGACAACCAGACTGCCTTTCACCTTGCCATTGATGATCACTTCACTGCCGCTGGCAATGAGATCGCCTTTGACAATGCCGTTCATCTCAACGCGCTGACCGGAAATGAAAAGGTCGTCGTCAATCACCTCATCGGCGTCAATGGTAATGAAATCGCCGCCGCGAAAATCGGCGGCTTGCGCGGTTCCTCCACTTATTCCAAGCAATAACACGCTCAATACAGCTATCCCCAAAGCCAGACGACTCCAGGTTTTCCAATGGTGACTCATTAGTGTTCCCTCCTTATTTTCCACACAAGATTTGTGTGGTATGCGAAAAATTTTATAACTGCGCAGTAGTACGAAGATACCATCAGGAAGTTGCAAGGTAAATTACCCCTGGCGGCGCCGCTTGATGTATAATTTAGACAGAGGATACCATTTTTTGATGATCAGGAGAAAAACAATGTCACTCACTTTATTATCTTCCCGACGATTTTACTTGAGTTTGTTTTTGCTGGCGATGCTTTTGCCAGGCTCTCCGGCTATGGCCGCAGCGCCCCCGCAGGGCGCGCCGCCCATCACCTACCTGCGTTACGATACGGAAATCGAAGTCAAGCCGGACGGCAACTTCACTGTGCGTGAAATTCAGCAAATTCAGTTCAACGGCGAATTTTCTTACGCCTTTGCCGAAATTCCGCGTTATTATACTACCAATATCATAAATATCTACGTCTGGCAGGGCGATGAACTGCTGCGCCTTGGCGACAACCATCAGGCAGGAAATTATGAGATTTACCCGTCTGGAAACTCTATTGAAGTTTTGTGGGGTTATCAACAAACCTCTCCCGGCGATATACTCACCTTCACGCTGGAATATGAAGTTCAGGGCGGTTTGTGGGTCTACCCGGATGAAAATATTCTGGAATGGCGGGCGGTCCCGGCGGATCGCAGCGGGTTTGAGGTGAAAGAAAGCCGGGTGACGGTCAGGCTTCCCGCCGCAGTCCCCGCCGACGCGCTGCGCTACACCGCCTACGGGCCTGACTTTGTTGCCAAAAGCGACGCCAATCAGATTATTTTCACCGCCACGCGGCCCATCCCGGACGGACAGCTTTTTCAGGTGCAAGTGGGCTTTCCTTCTACGCTTATCCAGGCGCAAATGCAAGATTGGCAAATTGATGAAGACACGGCCAAACTTGACTATCGCATCAAAGCCATTGACGTGAACCTGGACATTGCCGCCGGTGGGCGCGTAACCGTCACCGAATTGCAGAACGTGGCGGTTGACGCCGGCGCGCTTTATCAGGGTTACAGAGACATTAGTCTGGCTTATTTGGATGATGTGAGCGATTTTAAAGTTTTTGAAGGCGAGCAAGCCTTTTCCCCCACCTCCGATGCGTGTGAAACTTATTGTTTTGAGGCGACAACAAGTGGGTATGTGCAAAAATGGATTTGGTATGACGAAGGGGAGCGCGCGCTTATTGTTGACCCAGGACGCGCGGGCAACGCGCAACTTGCCTGGAATTTTCCGGCTCTGGTCAGAGGAGAAGAAACAACCTTTCGCTTGCAATATCAAGTTGAAGGCGCTATTCAGGTGGACGAGAAAGCGCAGCAGCTAAATTGGACCGTCGCCTTTGCCGACCGCGATGTGCGAATTGAGTCTGCCTCCTTACGCATTGACCTTCCGCCGGGAGTAAGCTGGGAAAACGCTTATGTTCAAGGCGGAACCCTGATCATCAAACCGGATGGTTCTACCGCCATTGAGCGCGATCGGCCCATTGCGCCCGGCGGCGTTTGGCATATCAGTCTGATTATGCCCCCCAACGCTACTTCAGCCGCTAAACCGATTTGGCAGCAAGAACTGGAAGTTGCGCAAGCCGAGGCCCAACAAGCCGAAGCTCGCCGCGCGCGGCTGCAATTGTGGGCCGGCGTAGCAGCCGCCATAATTTTGCTTGGCGGTTTGTTGGGAGCGTGGTTGGTGTGGTATTTGTGGGGGCGCGATACCCCCACGCCGCCGCTCACAGATTATCTAAGCGAAGCGCCCTCTGACCTGCCGCCTGGCATTGTGGCCTATCTGGTTGACGAAAGGCCAACTGCCAAGGGCGTGTTGGCTTCGCTGTTTCATCTGGCTAGATTGGGTTTGTTGCGCATCAATATGGCTCAGGGAATGGTTTTACAGCGCAATTGGAAAGAATCGCTGGCTAAAGGGCAAAGCGTGCAAACGCCGGAAGGTAAGGTAATCGCCATTCCGGATCATCTGGTGATACTCTTCAACGCGCTGCGCTCGCGCATTCCAATGGACAGGCCCATCCACCTGTCCAGCATAAGCAGCGAGTTTCAGAAAACCTTGCCCCGCGTGTACCTTGAAATGGCAGAAGAGACCACCCGATTTTTCAACGAACTGCCCGCTGCGGTTCGCCATCGCTGGCTTTCTATTGGACAGTGGTTGACGCTGGCCGGCATTGCAGGCGGAGCAATTGCCTATTGGTCCGTTGCGCCGGATTTGGGAAATGTAGCGCTGGCGCCGCCCATAGCCTTGCTGCCGGTAGGGTTGGCGTTTATGCTTATCAGTCGCTGGATGCCCCAACGAAATAATCTGGGCGTGGAAGAAGCGGCTCGCTGGAGAGCTTTTAGAAGCTATCTGGAAAATATGAAAGAATACGGCAATCTGGACGAGGCTCAGAAGATTTTGGACGATTATTTTGCTTATGCCGTGGCGCTGGATGTGGAGGAAGCAGTGTTAGCCAAAGCCGAAGAAATGGGCGGCGCGATGCCGGTATGGACCTTTCCGACCCATCTGGAGACTGTCCCGCTTCCTGATAAGGCCCTGTCGCCTGTTGAAGCGTCCTCTAAAAAGAGCGCAACGTCAGTTTTGAGGCGGCGAAAAGGTAGCAGCTCATCAAAACCGCCGCTTCAACCACTGCGTTTGACCCGGCAGGCACCGCTAAAAGGAGACAGCGACGAAGCGCTGCGCGATACTATTTCTCATTTCTCGCTATCGGGATTATCGCAGCAATTGGGGGAAACGCTGAACCAGGCCAGCAAAGGGATAAGTCGCAGCCTTAATGTTGCCGCTGGTGGCGCTCAGGGAGATACGCCCTTTGTGTTGGTCTTCAAAGGGGTCAAGGGAACGGCGGAACTAACCTGGGATATTGGCGCTTCAACGCTGGACGTTGTGGGCGATATTCTGGAATCAGCGTCGTCGGGCGGCGGGGGCGGCGGGTACAGCGGTGGCTCCGATAGCAGTTCCGGCAGTAGTTCTTTCAGTAGCAGCAGTTCCAGCTCAACCCGCTGGAGCAGCAGTTCCAGCCGCAGCA
The DNA here is from genome assembly GCA_011192195.1 of Chloroflexota bacterium. GTDB lineage: Bacteria > Chloroflexota > Anaerolineae > 4572-78 > 4572-78 > DUEH01. The sequence goes on from DUEH01000001.1 coordinate 29,710, forward strand.
GTTCATCAAGCAGCTCCAGCGGGCGCAGCAGCAGTTCTCGTCGCAGCGGGGGCGGGGGCAGCAGAGGCTTTGGATAATGACGAACTACGAATGACGAATGACGAAGGCGTCAGTACATATTCGTAGTTCATCGCTTGTAAGTATCTGAGCAAATAACGACGCTCATCAGGAAAGTAGATATGGACTTGAAGCCGATAATTTGATATACTGGTATCAACAGACGCCATAGATGGGAATTGAGCGTGTAATGGTACCTCAATCAAAAATCGAGCAATTTGAGGCTTCTACAACCCCCGTTTTGCGAGTGTATTTGCTGGGTTCTCCTCGCATTGAATGGGCCGGCCAGCCCTTGTCTATTCCCCGCCGTCAGGTTCGGGCGCTGCTTTATCGTCTGGTAACCCGGCTACAGCCCATCTCCCGTGAACATTTCTGCTTTTTATTCTGGCCTGACGCGCCAGAAGCTACCGCCCGCCGCAACCTTAGGAATGAGAATTTAATAACTTACCCAATCCGCCGGGAGATTGGAGATTAGAGATTGGAGATTGCATAATCTCTTTATCTCCCAATCTCCAATCCCCAAATGGGTAAGTTATTTACGCACCATTCCTAACCACGAATAGCACTAATTTACACGAATATAAAAATTAAAAATTAGTGAAAATTCGTGTTATTCGTGGTTAAAAATGTCTTTCCCATTGAACGACCCCAGCGCCCAATCGCATACAGGCAATATACGCACTCTTGCCTGGGTTAGCCAAGTTGGAGTTGGTCATCGTTGTGGTCATTTGTCGTCCAATTTGCTAAAGTGGGGTCGGGCAAGTTGCTAACCCTTCGACTACGCCCTTCGTCAAGCTCAGGAAGGGTCTCGGGCCAGGCTTGCCCCCCCCATTTCATTCTCTTGGCTCAAACGATGGTCATCGTCAAATTGCAGGGAGGTGTACAAGGATGTAGGCAAGCCAGGTAAAGTCAAAATACGTTCTTGTACCGGTGACAACGGGGTCACAAAGCAGAGTTCTTGCGTTTCTGACAGTCTCTGGGAGGGCATTATGAGCAGATTGATGTGTTCAAATGCCTTGAGTATTCGCTCGGTGGTTGGCCGGGTTGTGCCCCGTTTGGGGCTGCCGCGATAGACGTCGGTCAACTTGACATCCGGGCGCTCTTTTGCCAGCGCTCGTTTGGCTTGATAATCGCCGAGGGCAAGCAAGCGCGAGCCAAGGGTCAACAGGTGAAAGAGACCCTGAGCGTGGTCATCCCGCTGCACGTAAACGGGCGTGATCGAGAGGAATTTTCCCTGCAAACGACGGAAGATATTCTCCTCGATATACTGGTCTCGATAAGCCAGGACGCCCTCCGTAAGGGAGAGCCTTTTTGCTGGCGCGTTGGTGGCGTAAATGCGCCAGCCCGCTTTGAACTCAGCGTCGCTGATTGCTTCTTGATTGCGGATGACAGTCAGTTGGTAGCGCACTTTACGTTCGGTGCGGGCTGGCTGGCCTTTGTAAGCGCGAATGTGTCGTTCTTCGATCTGGCTTCATAAGTGCCGTCAAAAAGCCCCTGGACACGGTACTTCTTCTCAATAGGTTCGGCTACGCTTGTATGATAAGTAGCAATGAGGTAATCTTGGATTGTAGTAGAGATTATCTCTACGGCGCCAAAGCGGTGAAGTTCTGGCTGCGCTTATTCTACGGAAATAGTTAGTGAGATAAACTCCCGCTTTGGTTGCCGGCCAATACAACGAACGGTATCCATTCGGCTTCGCTCAGCACAGGTCTGGCCGTGATGAGTTTGCTCGGTTTCACAATCCGCCAGATAATTGAAGGGATGACCCTCCGCGGTCGAAGCCGCCGCAGCGGAAAAGGAGAATACGCGCTGATGGATCCGGCAACCTTGTCCGAAACAATCAGCAAGGCTAACGCGCAAGAATTGGAAAAGTTGTTCAATGGCGTTATCCATTGTTTGGCGGCCTTTGGCATTTTTATGGCCGAAGCGATGGTAGTCGTAGACGGGACGCAGATAGAAACCACCGCTCTCTATCAAGGCTGCGGTTGCCTGAAGGTAGAGAAGCGCAAACGCACCAAAAAAGGGTCCAATGTGACCGTCGTCGAATTGGTCTTCGGTTGGCGTCTGATAGCCTTGATGGATTTGGCGACGCTGACGCCTATGGCTATAAAGGTGGTCAAGATACAAGCCAACGAAGCGCCCCACTTGCTCGAATTGGTCGAACAGGCTCAAGAAAATCTGGCTCCTTACAGTCGTATTCGCTGGCTGGTGGCAGATCGGGCTTATGTGGACGGCAAAAGCCTGTATAAACTGGATCAAATGGGCATTCGTTTCGCGGTCATTGCCAAATCCACGATGCTGGCTCGTCAAGCCGCTCTGGATATGAAGGGCAAAGTCGCCTACTATGACCGCACTGAAACCAAACGGCGCGGGCAAGGACGTTCTCTATGGCACGAAAAGTTGCATAGCCGTGTCTACGCCGTGACCAACATTCGGGATTGGGCTGCTTATCGTCCCCCTGTCGTTTCCGGCAAACCTTTGCGCCGCGAAGCTCGCCCGGCTCTCAATGCTGTGGTAGTCGAGAAATGGCGCAATCATCCTCCCTCTCCACACGGACCCAAGGTCTATCTGACAAACGCCCCGGTTGATAATCCCTGGCTCATCGTTGACTTCTATGACGACCGCAGTTGGGTCGAAAACGGACTCTTTCGCAACTCCAGGCAGTTCCAAACTCTCGCCTATCGCTTGTGGCAAAAAAAGCAGACTTCCGGAAATGACAATGCTACACTTCATCATATCTCTGACCATCAGATTGACCGCGTTGCCCACCATCTTGTCAATATTGAAACCGGCGAGATTATCGAATTGCCTCAGCCTCCCAACCCAAATCCAACCCATCTCAGCAGCATTCTCCCCCTTCAAACTGATGACCAGCAAGAGCCCCCTGATATTATCGCTCATAGTTTGCTGGACGGACAAGGCATTCTTCGTTGGCAACGCGCATTGGAGCAAGAAAGTCGAGATAAAGTTATTGTCTTTATCGGCAACCAATATGGCATTTTTAACCTCTACGAACTCCTTGTTCTGGTCGGCGTCTCCTTTCGGCGCTCTCCACCGCACCTTGACCCGCCTGATGTTATTCTTCGCCGTTTCGGGTGTGATGTCAAGGCTAGAGACGGGCCAGTTCAATAAATTTAATTTACATAACGCTTATGTCGTAATTCCACAAATGATGGTGGATAACCGGCCTCCGGAGTCGGGTGTCTGCGTTCGAATCGCGGTGGGGGTTGGGGTATCGCATTGCCTTCTAATTATCATTTGACGAAATATAGAAAAGCTGGAAGCAAATAATACTGCTTCCAGCTTTTTGTGTGCCCTGGGAGAGACTCGAACTCTCACGTCCTTTCGAACACAGGCCCTCAACCTGCTGCGTATGCCAATTCCGCCACCAGGGCATAAGCAAGGCGCATTATACCAAGATTAGGATTAACTGTCAAAGCAAATAATGAGTTACGAATAACGAGTTACGAATTATGCGCCCCTATTTGTTATTCGTTATTCGTAACTCGTAACTATTTTTACTCAAGTTTCCCCAATGCCCGCAGGACGCGCTCCGGGGTGAGAGGGAATTGGTCAAACCAGATGCCGGTGGCGTTGTGAACGGCGGCGGTGACGGCGGGAGCGTAGATCAGATAGGGCATTTCGGCCATTCCGCGCGCGCCATAAGGTCCTTCAGGGTGCGGGTCTTCCACAATGATTGATTCCACCCGCTCCGGGATGTCTGAGATGCCGGGGATGAGATAGGTGCTGAGGTTGGGCGTCAGGATTTCGCCGTTTTTGGTCTGAAATTCTTCCAGAATGGTGTAGCCGTGCGCCTGCACAATGGCTCCTTCTATTTGCCCGATGACCTGTTCCGGGTTGATGGCTTTGCCCACATCATTGGCGCAGATGACTCGCTGCACGGTAATGAAGCCGGTTTCCGTATCCACCGTAAGTTCTACCGTTTCGCACACGTAACCGTAGGCAAAGTTGGGCATACATTCGCCCGTTTCCGGGTCAAAGGTGGTGGTTTTGGGGGCGTAGTAGGTGTATTCCACCTTAACCGGGCGTTCTTCGTTCTGCCAGCGCTGCAAGGCTTCCTCTGCCGCGCCTTTAACGGCGTTTCCGGCCATAAAGGTCAGCCGAGAGGCCGATGCGCTGCCAGCGCTGTCGGCGTAGGCGGTGTCGCCGGCAACCAGAGTGATGCGGTCAATGGGAATGTCCAGCGCTTCAGCGGCAATTTGGGTCATTGCGGTGTGATGTCCCTGCCCCACATCGGAACCAGAGATAGACAGCACCGCTTCCTCAATTTTCGCATCGCCCAGCAATTCAATTCCGGCCCAGCTATTTTCGGGATAGCCCAAACTAAAGCCAATATTTTTGAAGCCCAGTGTAATGCCTGTCCCCCTGGCGGTATCGCCAACGCCGTCCACTTCCGGGGCCAGCCAATAGCCGTCTTGCTGCGTCCATCCGGCGGCCAGAGCTGTTTTTTCCAGTACCGTTTTCAGGCTGATGCCGCCCGGTATGGGCGTGCCGACGGTGAGCGGTTTTTCTTCGTCCAGCAGGTTTTTCATCCGAATTTCTACCGGATCCATTCCCAGCGCTTCGGCCAGTTTGTTCATCTGGCCTTCGGCAGCAAATTGGGCTTGCGGACCGCCAAAGCCCCTGAAAGCCCCGCCGGGGATGTTATTGGTGTAAACGGCAAAGGCGTCCATTTTGGCGTGAGGCCAGTAGTAGGGGCCGCCAACCGTCATAATGGCGTTAGCCAATACTTTGTTGCTGGTGTACATATACGCGCCACCGTCGCTAACGATTTTACTTTCAACGGCTACCAGCGTACCGTCTTGTTTAGCGCCCCATTTGGCTTGTATGGTCATTGGGTGACGTTTGCAGTGGCCGATGATCGATTCTTCGCGGCTCCAGACAATTTTTACCGGACGATTGACGCCCCGCTGTTGCAGCTTGTACACGGCCAGACCCAGAATGATCTGCACAGAGATGTCTTCTCTACCGCCAAATGCGCCGCCGATGGCGTCGTGAATGACGCGCACTTTTTCCGACGGCAGGGCCAAGGCGTGGGCTATTTGTTCTTGCTCTTCCCAGGCCCATTGACCGGCGCAGGCAACGGCTATGCGGCCTTCATCGTCAATATAGGCGGTTCCCGCTTCCGGCTGCAAGTAGGCGTGTTCCTGCCAGGGCGTGTGATAGGTGTTTTCGATGATTATGTCACATTGCTCCCAGGCAGAATCGGTATCACCTCGCCGAATTTTGTCATGGGTGGCAATGTTGTCCGGGCAGTGAGGGTGAAGTTGGGGCGCGTCTTCTTCCATTGCCGCAAAGGGGTCGGTGACGGCGGGCAGGTCTTCGTATTCCACGTTGATCAAATCGCAGGCTTTGGCGGCAATTTTTTCGTTGACTGCCACCACTACGGCTATTTGATCGCCCACAAAGCGAGCCACATCCGCGCCCTCTTTGCTTGAACCCGGACCGCACAGTACCGGTTGGTCCGGCGTTTGCAAGCCGTATTCGTTTACCGGTACGTCTTTGGCCGTCAGCACAAGCACCACGCCGGGCAAGGCTTCGGCGGCGGCAGTGTCAATGCTGAGAATGCGCGTGTGGACTCGTTTGGCAAAGTGTACTTTTAGCCAGAATTGGTTGTTGTGGTTCTGATCGCCGGGGTAAAGTGTTTCGCCGGTCACTTTGCCCCAGGCGTCCAGCCGATTGATAGATTGACCGATGAACTTGTGCGTCATAGCTTATTCCGCCCTATTGCGAGATATTTTAGATAGAAATTGGGTAGTGGTTACACGGTAAGTGATGCTTCGGAGCAACAAAGTTTAACTTTGTCGCCCCATCACTTACTCTTTCACCACTACCAGAAATTGCTCAACTTCAGCCAGAGTAGACGCTTCAAGCGCTATATCTGCCAGAGAGAGAAGTTGGTCTGAATTTAATTGATGAATACGGCCCTTGAGTTCAGCGCTTACCGGCGTAAATCGGTGTTCCAGAATGTATAGCAACATTTTTTGTCGTTCTTGCTGTTGACCTTGCTCAAGACCTCGCTGTTGACCTTGCTCAAGACCTTGCTCAAGACCCTGCTCAAGACCCTGCTCAAGACCTTGCTCAAGACCTTTTTCAAGACCTTTTTCAAGAATTTGGTTGTACCAAGGTGATTCTCTTAAAATTGTCATATCCCACCTCATAATTTTGCTAACTATTTTGGCGTCCAGAACAAAACTGGCAAAGAAAGCCAGTAAGGACTCCATTTCTGCCAGTTTTTCATCGTTGCGGAGTAAGGCGACGGCCTGTTTTAGAACTGATGGCTCCTGCCCGCCCTTCAGAATGGGAACAAAAGGCAATAACGGCGACAGGTTTTGCTCAAATACCAGATTAACGTCTTCTTCCCACAAATTTATCACCCGAAAATCTTGATGCGCTGTCAGCCCCATAAACTCATTGTGGTAGTTGTTGCCAAGTACCTTACCCGGTAATATGTTCACTACAACCGGATAGATGTTGAGATCGTAATGCTCTTCGGCCAGAGCTGCATAAGCCCTTATTCGCCGGGCCATTCGTTTGTTCGGGCGTATTTGAATTTCATTGACGATCAAAAAGGTTCCATGTTGGGCAGATTTGACCTTGAGTAAAGCATCGTTCGCTCGGCTGATCCATTGAAACTCCTCCGACAAGAGTTCAATAGCCTCTACATCAGGATTGCCGGTGAGCCAGCGCGCCCAGGCGGTTGGTTTCAGTTTGATCAGACGTTTGCTGCCGATATCGGCTGTTTTGGGCATTGATGAGCGTCTCTATGATGTTGTAGCAGTTTTCTCAAATGCTTTCAAGATGTTGTAGTAGCCGGTGCAGCGACACAGGTTTCCGGTTAATCCTTGCTTGATTTCACCGGGCGTGGGGTGTTCGTTTTCCAGCAGCAATGAAGCGCCGCTCATCAAAAAGCCGGGGGTGCAGTAACCGCATTGCACGGCGTCTTCCTTGATGAAGCTTTCTTGCAGCGGATGTTCCATTAGCCCTTCTACGGTGATGATTTCGCTGCGGTGCGCTCTGGGCGCGGGAACCAGACAACTCATCACGGCCACGCCGTCTAGCAGCACGGTGCAAGCGCCGCATTCGCCTTCGGCGCAGCCTTCTTTGGTTCCGGTCAGGTAGAGGTCTTCACGCAACATCCGCAACAGGGTTTTATCGTTGGCGTGGCGGACGATGACTGGCTCACCGTTGACAATGGAAACTATGGCCTCTTCGCCCTCTTCGGTGTGGGGGGTAGATTCGTTTTCCCGGTAGGGGTAATGACCGTCGGTGTCGCTCCAAAGCATAATGGGCGTGTCCGGGAGATGGTCTTTTTCCTCGCCGTTGCGCAGGGCGGTGAGGGCGAGGCGTGTGTAAACTCCCACTGAATAGCGGCGATAAGATGCGCTGCCGCGGAGGTCATCAATGGGTTTGGCGGCTTCGGCGGCTAGATTGGCAGCGTGGGTAATAATCTTGTCGCTGAACGATTGCCCAATCAGGGCGGCTTCGGCTTTGGGAGCGCGGATGATGGTGGGCGCAACACTGCCCAGCGTAATGCGAGCGTCTGAGATTTTGTCCCTATCAAAGGTAAGGACAACGGCTACGTTGATAATCGAAATAGCTTGAGCGCGGCGTAGTCCCAGTTTTTCAAATGTTCCCACCTGATTGGGCTGCATTGCCGGAAAGTGAATGTCTACCAGCATTTCCTGGGGAGTCAGCGCGGTCTTTCGTACGCCCAGAAAGAAGTCTTTTAGCGATAAGGTGCGTTCGCCGTCAACGCTGGCCAATGTGACGCTGGCATCCAGAGCCATCATAGGGCTAATAGTGTCGTTGGCAGGCGAAGCGGTGATCAGGTTGCCAGCTACGGTTCCTCTATTACGAATTTGCGGTGAGCCGATCTGCCAGCACGCATTGACCAATGGAAAGGCGCGCTCTCGGCATAGCGTTGAGCCAATAACCTGATTGTGGGTGATAGTTGGCCCCAGGTGGATGCGCTCATCTTCGTCCAGCCAAATGGTATCCAGCCCGTTCAAGCGGCTGATGTCAATGACAGCTTCGGGGCGGCGAATGCCTTTTTCTATTTCCAGAATCAGGTCGGTTCCCCCGGCAATTATCCTGGCATTCGGTTGAAATTCGTCCAGCAGTTCCAGAGCTTGTTGTAGAGAAGTGGGAGTGTAGTAGTTTTTCCACATAGCATCTTTGCCTTGGTTATGGAGAGGTGAAATGGGTGTTTTATTTTACTTGCTCCCAGGCAGAGTCTGGGAACAAGTAAAGTTCTATTTAGGGATAAATAAAACAAGAAAGATTGCTCACCCTCATTATAGTTCGGAGTGGTAGAGGTGTCAATCGGCGTGTGATGTGTTGTTTAGAGGGACATCACCAGCAACAATAACATCAGCAGTATGTAGCTGGCAATATTGGCAATAATGGCCGCTATCCAGTTCTGTCGTCCACCGCTCCGTTTCATTAAAATCAGTATGCTGCCCTCAATGATAACCGATAATCCCCAGGTGACGGGCAGGTACATAACAGGATTGGCGCTGATGGGCAGAAGCATCAGGGGAAGGCCCACCAGCGTGGAGACCAGATTCATCAAAAATGAAGCCCACAGCGAGCGCCAGTAACCGTTCCATTTGAGTAGTTTAAGCGCAAGTGATTCAAGCAGAACGACGACAATGAAAGAGATGACCAGTAAAATGGCGCCAAAGGCAAGCATTGCCCCAATTGCCACATCGGCGAAGGTGATTGCGGAAAACAACATTTTGCTCCTCCTGAAATTTGATTTTTACGGCGTTTGCGGCTAATGTCTGTAGGGCCTGTCCATAAGGGACTGGAAAGCCTATCCTAAAATTATTTACGTAAACAAGCCAATGACAGATACCGACACAATTGTCGCGCCGCCAAAACCGGATATTGATTTAGAATTTGTAGTGATGGATGACGAGGAGATGGAAACGCCATTTCGTGTCATCATTCACAACGATGATGTGACGCCGATGGATTTTGTAGTGGTGGCGCTGGTGAATATTTTTGAGTTGGGGCTTCAGCGCGCCATTGTGGTGATGCAAGAAGCGCATATCAAGGGGCAATCGTTGGTGACGGTGTTGCCCTACAAAGAGGCGCACCGGCGCGTGTACAACGCGCAAAGCGCCGCCAGAGAGTTTGGCTACCCGCTTTCATTCACGTTGGAGCCGGACGACTGAAGCAAAGGATGAAGGCAGAAGGCGGAAGGGGGCCTTGTTAGCTTTTTTCATCCTTCTGCCTTCATCCCTCTGCCTTTAAAAACCCCTGTTTCTTGAGAAAATTCAAAATTTCTGCCGACAATTCCTGATGAAAGGGTTTGGTGTATTTGACGGTGGTGTAAAGTTGCGCCAGATTTTCCACGCCCGCTTCTTGCGCCTTTTGCCGCAATTGCGGCAAGGCCATATAGCGCTCCCACCCTTTTTTATCACGCTTGGCGTAGATTTGGGCAACGCGCTGAGGAGTGTAATCCTGATACGTTTCGTGGTGAACCAGACCGTCCAGCGGAAGGCGGTCTCGCAGCGGAGGATTTTCGGCGGGGTAGCCCAGAGTGAAGCCAACTACCGGCATCACAGTTTGGGGAAGTTCTAATATCTGCGCCACTTCCTCGCAGTGAGCCAGCGTTGAGCCGATATAACATACGCCCAACCCCTTTGCCTCTGCCGCCAGCGCCGCGTTCTGCGACACCAGAACGGCATCAATGGCGGCGACCATAAATCCCAAAAAATCATCAAAATTATCCGGAGCATTATTTAGCGCCAGCCATTTGCGCATCCGGTTGAAATCGGCGCAAAAAGTCAGGTAGACAGGCGCTTGCAGCGTCATTTTTTGTTCACGCAGGGCGTAAAAAAGTCGCTTTCGCAGCGATTGTTTACGGCTAACAATGATGGAATAGCTCTGCATATTCCCCGATGACGAGGCGCGGATGCCGGCGTTGAGAATATCGTTCAGCGTTTCTCCCGCTATCGGATCAGGTTTGTATTTGCGGATGGAGCGGTGTTGGGTGATGAAATCTAGTTTTTCCATAATCTCTCGATGGCCTCTGCTAATTCATACGGATTTTGTGAGCCAATCATAACTTGCCTGCCGTCGGTGAGGGTGAGTTCTACGCCCAGATTCCCGCTGACGTTATAAGCCATACGTTTGCTGCGCGACCAGCCTTTTATGCCCCAGCCGCCGAACTCTTTGATTGGCTTGTAACTGCGCGCCTGAAAACTTTTTATCTCTTCAAAGGGGATGTACCGCGTGGTGAAAGGGATGAATTTCAGGTGAAGGCCATCCGCTTTGACTTTGACGATCAACCTGCTGTGGTAAAAGAGCAGCGGAAAGCCGATGCCAAAAATGAGCCACAAAAGCCACACTTCCCAATCTGATGCGGGGTTTGCGCCAAAGGGAACGCCAAAAAATATCTGGACAATAAAGCCGTACCACATTAAGGCGGTGATGCCGAAAATGAGCAGCGTCACCCACCACACCCGGTAGATGTATTGCACTTCTTGAAAAGACGTGTCATTTGTCATGGGCTTTTATTCTCCATTTGGAATTTCTCTAATCCTTGCGACAGGTCGGCAATCAGGTCGTCTACGTCTTCCAGGCCAATGCAGATGCGGAAGGTGTCGTCGTCAATACCCAAGGCGGCGCGCGTGTCGGGCAGGTCTTTGAAAGCGTTCCCAATTGGAAGGATGAGGCTTTCAAAGCCGCCCCAACTGACGGCAATGGTGAAATAACGCAGACTGTCCACAAAAGCGGCGCGCGCCTTTGGCGTGGATGGCGCTAATTTGAAGGCAAACAGGCTGGATGAGCCGCTCATTTGTTTCTGCGCCAGCGCGTAACCGGGAAAATCGGGTAGACCGGGATACAGCGCTTGGCGCACTTCGGGGCGATTTTGCAGCCAGCGAGCAATTTTCAGCGCTGCCGCCTCTTGCGCCGCCAGCCTAAGCGGCAGCGTGCGCAGTCCCCGCGTGACCAACCAGGCGTCGTCCGGCGAAAGGTTTGCGCCCAGCAGCGCGGCAATCGGCTTGATGCGTTGGTACAAATCTTCATTACAGGCCAGTAAGCCCACCACCACATCAGAATGTCCGGCGATGTACTTGGTGGCGCTGTGAACTACTACGTCTACGCCCATTGTGATGGGCTGCTGGTAAAGGGATGTGGCCCAGGAATTATCAATAACGGTGATAATGTTCCGCGTTTGCGCCAGTTGCGTGACGGCGCGAATATCCTGAATTTGAAAGGTGAGACTGCCCGGCGATTCCAGATAGATGAGGCGGGTGTTGGGCTTGAGACGTTTTTCCAGCGCGGGCGATTCAGCGGCGCGGTAGTATTCTACTTCTACGCCAAGGGCGCTGAGGAGCGTATCGGCGAATTGGCGGGTGGGGCCGTAGCAGCCAGAGACAAAAAGGGCGTGGTCTCCCTGTTGCAAAAAGGCCAGCAGCGCCGCCGAAATTGCGCCCATCCCGGAAGAAAAAGCAATGGCGCGATCAGTTTTTTCCAGCAGCGCTATTTTTTCTTCCAGCGCTTGCCGGGTAGGGTTGCAGACACGAGTGTACACCGGCGTTTTTGCGGCAATCTCATTGGCTGTGGCGACTTCAAAATCGGCGTAACTCTCAAAGCCAAAGAGCGATGCGCGGTAGACCGGCGTACTGATTGCGCCGTGATGACGTTGGCGGTCGTCGCCTTGGTGGAGAAGGGCTGTTGCGTTAGATGGCATCAAGAGTCTCCTTGACGAGTTGGATGGGGAGATGCGGGCAGTTTTGGGCCGGTGGAGCGCATCAACGGACGCCCCATAATAGTTTTCTCCAGCAATCGCCAACCCAGGTCGAGGCTGCCGGTGACGGGTTGCCGGTCGGCGGGGGAGAGGCGATAGGGCATAGCGTGAACGTGTCCGGGCAGCAAGCGGTCAAAATCCAGTTCAAGCAGCTTGCGAGCGCTTGCTTCGGTTTGGACGGGATCGGCGTGAGGAAAGGTGAGGACGGTGCGTTTGTAGCAGAGCAGCGCATCGCCGGCAAAAAGCGTGCGGCGGCCCGGCGACAGGAGCGAAATATGCCCTTCGGAGTGCCCCGGCGCGTTAATCAGTTGTAAATCCCACTCTGCCAGCAAAGGATCATCTTCGCGTAGCGATTCAAGTCGCGCCACCTGAGCATCATCAAGTACGCCCGGCGAATAAGGGCGCGGCCCGGATTTGCCTAACCAGCCCCAATTTTTCAGTGGCAGGGGCTTTTGAGCGCGGAGAAGGTCAATTTCGCCGGCGGGAACCAACACGCGCGCAGCTTCTCCTGCGGCGTCCATCATTGCGCCCAGACTGCCGCTGTGGTCTTCGTGCCAGTGGGTCAGGATAATGGCTTCCAGGTCAGCAGGCAGATGTCCCAGCGATTCAATGGTCTGAAGGATAATATCGTCGCTTCCGGCTGAGCCGGTGTCAATCAGCAAGAGTCGTCCGCGGGCGGCGCTACGCAACAGGTAGGCGCGGGTTCCCCAAGCCAGCGCTCCTTGTCTTGGCGGCGTGAGGTTGACGGCAATTTCGGTGATTTCTGCGGTTAAATGGGTTATCCGGCGCATCGGCGTTTCCTTTTCGTATGTGAGGGATTGTAACATTTATTGTTTTGAAAGGAAAAACAAGGTATACTTAGCGTTATGGATATTGGCGCGTTATCTGATCAGGAATTGTTGAATTATGTCATCTTTTTAGGCGCGGGCGCGGTGGTGTTTGCGCTTGTTTTTGTCGTTACAATGGTGGTTTATATTCGTGGACGACAAGCAACTACCAAGCGCGCGCCGGCGCCCGATGCAAAGCGCGTCGCTGCAACATCTGCGAGAGAGGAGAACGATACAATGAGCTTATTGAAATCCAGGATAAAGAAAACTCAGGAGACGGCTGCTGACGCGCAAACGGCGGTGAAGACACCGGCGCCGATTCAGTCGATTCAGTCTGCAACTGTGGATGTGGCGTATCATGAGTTGCTCAGAGTTTTGGTTGACCCCAGCGGTGAAAAGATTGTGGTTGAGGTGGAGGGCAGGCGCTACGAAGCGATCAGCCAGATAAAAGACCGCGCTATTGGTCGGCGGATATTGGAAACGATTGCGGCTTTGTTGAAGTTTAGCGGCGGTTATATTGCTACGGCTGAGGGAACCAAAGTTCTGCCAACGCCCAATGTAAAATTGACCGTTTTGCCTGCCAAATCCGCACCGTTTGTGTCGCCTTCTCCCGCGTCCGCAACGCAGGCCAGGCCCACACAGGCGCAATCACCTGAAATGTCGCCGGCGGTGGCGGAATTTTTGGCAGATATGGAAGCGGCAGGCCAATCTATGCAGCAGGTAGAAACGCCGGAAACGCCGCAATCGTTCTGGGGACGCGCTTTTAAGGGCGGGGACAAATCGGTGGCAGCGCCGGAAGCGCCTACCTTCAGTCTGGCCGAAGAAATAGATAAAATTGTGCAGCAGAAGCTCAAAGCGGCTAATGAATGGACGCGGGTAAAAATTCAATCGGGCGCGGGTGGAATGGTTCGGTTTCAGGTGGCGGATAAGGTTTATGAGTCGGTAGACCGGATTGAAGAGGTCAATGTTCAGGCTATTATCAAAAGCGCCATTGAAGAGTGGAATGGGTGATGACTTTGTTGTTCCAGGAATTGCGTGTATGATAGGCAACAGCCTGCGCTGTACATCATCCTGATCGCCGCGCGTTTTTTCAAATGAGGAAGCCACAGTGCGTCAACTTGTCTTAACTCTTGCCGCTTTGCTCTTGCTAACGGCCTGTTCAGCTCAATCCATTGAGGTTCCGGTTGAAGTGACGGTGGTTGTGACGGCCACGCCCGACCCATCGGCAGCCCATAAGCCGGAAGAAGGTGTGATCACTATTCCGGCCGATGAACAGCGCAGCCAATGGTCCGCCCGACAGCCGGAAGAATACACCCAGCTATCGGCCCCGTTTTCCCTGAATGACAAAAAAGCTATCAAAGCCGGCAAAACCCTGTATCGAGACAATAGCTGCCATTTGTGCCACGGAGCCAGAGGAAACGGCGAAGGACGCATCAGTCCCGGCCTGAATCCCCGTCCCATTGACCTGACCGACGGCGCATTGATGGCGCGCTTGGACGACGGCTACCTTTTTTGGCGCATCAGCCAGGGCGGTTCGCAGCCGCCTTTCCTGTCGGCGATGCCGGCTTGGGAAGATATGTTGACGCAGGAGGAGCGCTGGCAGATCATTGTTTATTTGCGCAGCATTGCAGTTGAGCCGGCCGATACGCTCATCGGCGGCGTTGAAAAGCAGGTTGGCCTGCAATTGCTACAGGTCAGCGGCTGCCTGGGATGCCACCATTACAAAGGCAAAGGGGGGCGCGTTGGCCCGGAATTGAGCGACGTGGGGTCCCGACGTGACGTTGATTTCATTCGGGAATCGATCATCAACCCATCGGCGGTGGTGGCAGAGGATTACAGAGACCTGATGGCCCAGGATTACGCCGAGCGTATCAGCGAAGCAGATTTGGATATGCTGATTGATTTTCTGGCAGGCTCCGTGGAAAAATAACGGATGAGCGTCAAATAGCGTCATTCGTCAAAGGAAGCGCGCAACGCGACAAGCCGCACCTGTTATGCTCCTGGCGGGTCCATAGACCCGCGTCGCCGGTTCACGGAACCGGCTAGAGCGGAACTCATACTGATTCTTACAAACCGCGCAAATGTTGTGGGGTAACACGACAATGGGTAGTTCTGAAGAGACAAATATCAGAAAGAACAAAGCCCGTTCCCGTCTTCGACTCAATCTGGGGGAGCGATTGGCCCTTAGCATTGGGGTGATCATTGGCTTGACCAGCCTGGTCCTCTTTTTGTGGCTCTCACATCGCCAGGAAACGCAGGCGCTACGGATGGTTGAAGCTCAAGCTCAGGCATTGCTGACCGATATGCTGGTCACCCGAGAATGGGTATCCAGTTACGGCGGCGTGTGGACCGACCATCCGGGGGAAATTTACCTGGAAGAAAAAGACGGCTACTTTCTCAAATCGCCGGCGATGGTCACCAAGGAACTGTCGAATCTTTCGACCAACAAAGGTCTCTACGAATTCCACATCACCAGCCTCCATCTCAAAAATCCTGATAACGTCCCCGACGCTTTTGAACTGGAAGTCTTGCGCCAATTCGAAGAGGATACTACCCCTGTCAGCCGAGTTGAGGCGGTAGATGGAGAGCGCTTCTACCGCAAAATGATTCCGCTGCCCACCACAATCTCCTGCCTGGAATGTCACGCCGATCAGGGCTATCAAGTGGGCGATATTAGGGGCGGCCTCAGCGTGATGTTGCCTATGGCGGAAGTTGATCAGGCGCTAACCGCTAATCGGCAGGCTTTGATGTTGGCTATGGTTGCTATTGTTGCCTTGATGGTTGGGCTGCTCTACTATTTTGTGCGACGAATCATTGTCGCCCCCATTGGCAAACTGACATCGGCTACCCAGACCATTGCGGCGGGAAATTACGATGTTTGCTGCGCTATCCACACCGGCGACGAGTTGGAAACGCTGTCCGATTCTTTCAATCAAATGGTGCAAAATCTAAAAAATTCTCACAACGCTCTGCAACAACAAGTGGCTGAACGCACCAGAGAATTGACTGCCCTGTCAGAAATAGCTCTGACCATCAGTCGCTCTGAAGACCTGGAAACGGTATTGAAAGAAGGGCTGGGACAGGTTATCCAGGCTGCGGAAATGGATAGCGGCGCCGTCCACCTGCTGCAATCTAATGGCGCCCCTTATCTTGTCGCCAACAAAGATTTGCCCGTGTCCGTAACAAGCTGTATGGCCGATCAGGAAAAAGATAGTGGATTCCTGATTGGAATAAGTCAGGAAAAAATTCCCTTTTTTCATACCAGCCTTGTGAAAGGAACATGCCAATTTCAAGCCACCGGCGTGCCTTGCCCGGCTGCCGGCGCAGGCTACGGCGCGTTGGTTTCCGTCCCCCTCCGCTCCCGCAATCAGACATTGGGGACCTTGACACTATTATCCCACCAGGCATACGTTCCCTCTGACGAACTAATACAATTTATAACCTGTATGGGAAACCAGTTGGGCGCAGCCGTATCTAGCTCTCGCTACCACGAGCAGGTTGAACAACTGGCAACGGTAGAAGAACGCAGCCGCATTGGCCGGGAACTGCATGACAGTCTGGCTCAAACTTTGGGCTATCTTAATCTGCAAACCCGCGCCGTCAGCGACCTGCTGCAAGTTGACCAGATACCCCAAGCCATTGACGAACTGAATGAGGCCCGTCAGGTAATCAAAGATGCCTACGAAGAAATTCGTCACGCTATCTTTGACCTACGCTACACCACCCACCTCAACGGCGATTTTGGCGCCGCCCTGCGCGAATACCTTTACGAATACGCTCTCCAGAGCGCCATCCCCGTCGAATTATTGCCGGACGACTCAGCCGCCTGGCGCTTCCCCCCTGAAGTAGAGATCCAACTCCTGCGCATCATTCAAGAAGCCCTCACAAACGTCCGCCGCCACGCCGAGGCAGGCAAAGCGCGTATCAGCCTTATTCCCGGCGACGGCGTCAGCATCATCCGCATCGAGGATGACGGACGCGGCATCCCCCCCCACCACGCCCGCCCCAAAGACCGCCCCCACTTTGGCCTGCAAATCATGCGCGAACGCGCCGAAAGCATCGGCGGCCAACTTACTGTTTTCCAGAGTGAATGGGGAGGCGCGGTAGTGAAGATTAGCCTGCCCAACGCCTATGACAAGGAGCAGGTGGGCAGGTGAGAAAGTGAGCAGGTGAGCAGATAGCATCTTCCCGCCTGCTCACTTTCTCACTTTCTTACCTGCCCACCTCCCCCCGCGCCTCCATAAGAACTACGCCAACCTAGTCCTTCCGGTTAGTTGCAAAATAACAATCTTGAACCATAGACAGTAAATATTGTTTGGGTGTAGCATGCATGATGAATGGATGGGTAGGTTGTAGTGTTGCGTGAAGTGCGAAGCACTTCACGCAACACGAACGCTAACTCAATCCAAAAACGCAAATGACAAAATTTCACAGGAGGAGAATATGTCATCACAAGAATCGCAAGCCCCCCCCACGACGACCCGCCGCAAATTTATGCAAACGGTCATCGCCACATTAGGGGGGATCATCACCGCCGGATTTGCCATTCCGGCCGTTGGCTACGTAGTAGGTCCGGCGCTGCAAGAGAAGGTAGAGGCCTGGTTTCAGGTGGGAACCGCCAGCAAAATCCCCGTTGGCGAGCCGACTCTCTTGAAAATCAGCATAGAACGGAAAAGCGGCTGGATAGTAGACACTCAGGAACACGCCTATTACGTCTACACCGAAGACGGGCAGAACTATCAGGCTGTGTCCAATGTCTGCACCCACCTGGGCTGCCGAGTGCGCTGGATTGAGGACCAGGAAATTTTCTTCTGCCCCTGCCACAACGCCAGCTTTGCCAAAAATGGCGATGTACTCGACGGCCCGCCGCCGCGCCCTCTGGACAAAGCAGAACTCAAAATTGAAGACGATCAGATTTACATAAAGGGAGGTTGATATGGCAGCAATAGGCGATTGGTTTGATGATCGATTGGGGTGGCGCGGGGTATGGGAGACCATATTTGCCCGCAAAATCCCCAAAGTCAATTGGTTTTACACTCTGGGCAGCGCCACCCTCTTTACGGCTATTAGCCAGGGCATCACCGGCATTCTGCTCACCCTGTACTACGTCCCCACTCCGGACCACGCCTGGGACAGCGTAGCCTACATTATGTACGAGCTTCCCTTTGGCTGGTTCATCAGAGGGGTACACCACTGGGGATCCAGCGTCATGGTGGTGTTGGTCTTCCTGCATATGCTCCGAGTGGTCTTTATGGGATCCTACAAATTCCCCCGCGAGTTCACCTGGATCACCGGCTTATTATTGCTGCTCCTCACTCTGGGCTTTGGCTTCACTGGCTACCTGCTTCCCTGGGACCAAAAATCGTACTGGGCCACTACTGTTGGCACTCGCATTGCCGAAGTTACCCCGGTGATAGGCCACTTCACTCTAAAGGTGATGCGCGGCGGAGAGGAATTGAGCGCCCTCACTCTGGCGCGTTTCTTTGGCGCCCATGTCTGGGTGTTGCCTATCTCGCTTATTGTGTTGATCAGTTCTCACATGTACCTGATCCTCCGACACGGCATTACAGCGCCGCCCAAGAAAGGTGAGTGAAATGAAAAAACAAGAGCAAGAACAATACCTGAAAGATTATAAGAAAGCCAAAGAAAAGGGCATCCCTTTCTTTCCCGATGTCATTTTCAAGGACACCATCGCCGCCTTCGTGATATTCCTTGTTCTGATCGCGCTGGCCGTTTTCATTGGCGCGCCTTTGGAGGAACAGGCCAACCCTCAGGATACCAGCTACACTCCTAAACCGGAATGGTACTTCCTCTTCCTCTTCCAGGCCCTAAAATACTTTCCGGGCAACCTGGAGGTCATTGGCGCGGTCATCATCCCCACGCTGGTGGTCGTTGCGCTGTTCCTCTTACCATTTCTGGATCGCAGTCCCAAGCGCCACCTGATGAGCCGCCCCATCGCCACTATTGTCACCATTCTGTCCGTGGTATTGATTGTCGGCTTGACCGTTGTTGCCCAACTGGAAGCCCCACCCCCCGCCGAAGCCCACGTTACGGATTTAGCGGCCACGCTCTACGAGCAGAACTGCTCCAGTTGTCACGGTCAGGTCGTGGAGGCAGGCACCGCCAATTTACACGATGTCATTGTCAGCGGCGGGCACGAAGGGATGCCGGCCTGGGGCGGTGACTTGAGCGCGGATGAAGTTGACCTTCTGGTTGGCTACATCTCCTCGCCCCAAGGGAACATTGTCTACATTCGCGAGTGCGCCGGTTGCCACGAAAACGAAATACCGATAGTAGAAAAGCCTATGGAATTGATAGCTATTCTGGACCAAGGCCCGGACCATCCCCTTCACGCCGATACGAAAAAGATACCTTATTGGACGGAAGAACTCTCGGGCGGCGAGCGCAACGCTCTACTCAACTTCCTGGCCGCGCCCGACGGTCAGCGGCTCTACACCATCAACTGCGCCGGATGTCACGGTATGGGGATTGACCACGTTGCCGAAACAGAAGACCTGGAAGCCGAACTGCTTGCAGTGATCATCCAGGGCGAACACAACCGCGACATGCCCGCTTTCGACGATACCCTGTCTGAAGTTGAGATTGGCATACTGACCGATTACGTGATGGACCCGGCTAAATCGCCCGCTGGCGCGTCCCTTTTCCAGGCCAATTGTTCTTCCTGCCACCACGACAGAGTACCCACCTCAGACAAAAAATCCGAGGCCAAAAAAGCGATTTCCGCCGGCGGTATGCATGAAGTAATGCCCGCCTGGGGCGACGTGCTTACCCCGGAACAGTTAGACGCTTTGGTCGGCTACGTCGCTGAACTGGTGGAAGGAGTTGGCGCCGGTAAAGGCGGCGCTCTCTACCGGGATAACTGCGCCCTGTGTCACGGACCCTTCGGCGAAGGCGGACCCAACCCCGGCCAACCCGGCGACGTTATCGCCCCCATCAGCACCTCCGAATACCTGAGTACCCGCAACGACTTGACCCTGAAGCAGATTATCTCAATGGGTCAGCCAAACTTCGGTATGTCGCCCTTTGGTTCGGCTCACGGCGGACCGTTGGAAAATGAAGACATTGATGCCATTGTGGCCCTGATGCGTGCCTGGGAAGCCAACCCGCCGGTAGACCTACCGCCTGAAATTGACGCTGGCATTGTCGCTTATGGCGGCGAAGAAGTCTTCCTGAACATCTGCGCCAACTGTCACGGACCCGAAGGCAAAGGGGACATCGGCCCGGCCCTTAACTCGGACGATTTCCGCTCTGCCTACGATGACGACGACACTTTTGCCGTCGTTGCCGACGGACATGCAGGCACAGTGATGATTGGCTGGGGCAACATCCTCACCGAAGAACAAATTTGGGACGTGATTGACTACATGAGTATCTGGGGCGGCCCGCAGCCCGGCGAAGAGATTTTGTTCGCCGAACACATCCAGCCCCTCTTTGACCGCAAATGCTTCCGCTGTCACGGCGATAAGCTGGATTCAGGCGACTGGCGCAGCGACACTTACGAAGCCATAATGGAAAGCGGCAAAAACGCGCCCAACATCATCCCCGGCGATCCGGACAGCAGTTTGCTCATCCAAAGACTGCTCAACAAGCCATCCGGCGGCGGACAAATGCCCCCCGCCAGGATGATGAACGAGCGTCAAATTCAGTGGGTGATTGACTGGGTAGCAGAGGGAGCGCCGAATAATTAAACAACAGTGAAAAATGAATAGTGAATAATTTTTCACTATTCATTTTTCATTATTCATTGATTTAGCGCGGGTTTTCCAATGACTGAAGAAGCGATCAAAATCCTGGTAGTGGACGATCACCCCCTCTTTCGCAAGGGAGTCGTCCATATGCTTCAGGGTGAAACGGACATGGAGATCATCGGCGAGGCGGGCGAAGGTGAAACAGCCCTGAATATGACCCGCGAACTGATGCCGGACATAACCCTGATGGACGTTTCCATGCCCGGCTGGGATGGCATAAAGGCCACCAGACGGATCATGGAGGAATTTCCCTCAGCGCGCATTGTGATGCTCACTGTCAACGACGATGACCGCTCTCTCTTCAACGCCATCAAAGCGGGCGCGCGGGGCTACCTCTTCAAAAATCTGGAGCCGGAAGACCTGATCGCGATGGTGCGGGGCGTCTTTCGGGGCGAGGCGCCCATCTCTCGCATCACGGCCAATCGCATTTTGCAGGAATTTGGCCGTCTTGCCCGCCATGAAACAAAACCCTCGGTGGCTGACCTTAGCCCCCGCGAGAAGGAAATCCTCAAGTTGGTGGCCAAAGGCGATTCCAACAAAGAAATCGCCAGAGAATTGATCATTACCGAATACACCGTCAAGAACCATTTGCGCAATATCCTGGAAAAACTTCACGTCCGCAATCGGGTAGAAGCCGCCGCCATCGCCGTACGAGAGGGGCTGGTGGAAAACAACTAAAAACTAAATAAAACACCTCCGAGCCTTATTGTCTAAGGGACATCGTCCTACGGCAACTGGGCCGATCCTCACCGCGGTGAGGGATTGCCACAAACAGGCGATTACAGGCAGGCGTAGAAATGCGCCGGCCTCCCGAAGGTCCCCAATTGGGGATACTGACTTGGAAAGGAGGCTTACAGATGACAATTCTTCTGTCGCCAGCT
Organism: Chloroflexota bacterium; assembly: GCA_011192195.1. GTDB lineage: Bacteria > Chloroflexota > Anaerolineae > 4572-78 > 4572-78 > DUEH01. The sequence goes on from DUEH01000001.1 coordinate 51,032, forward strand.
TTCCAAGCTGGCGATTTTTTTTTTGGAGATTGGAGATGGCTTCTCTTACTTTACTCACCGGCCCACGCGGCGCGGGTAAAACAAGTTTATGTCTTCATAAGGCCGAAAAGGCGCGGGCAGACGGTCAGACTGTGGCCGGGTTGCTTTCTCCGGCTCGCTTTGAGCGTAATTACAAAGTTGGCATTGACGCGCTAGACCTCCGCAGCGGACAGCGCCGTCCGCTGGCTCAACGCCGCAGCAAAGCGACAGGCGGCGCGCCCTTCGACCTTTCGGCTTCGCTCAAGGCAGGCTTTGCTCACCTGCGGCAGCTTGAAACCAGCAACTGGCGCTTCGACCCCGACGCGCTGGCTTGGGGAGCAGAAGTATTGCGGCAGGCAACGCCCTGCGACCTACTGATAATAGACGAACTGGGACCGCTGGAGTTTGAGCGCAGAGGGGGCTGGTTAGTCGCACTGGATATCATTACTCAAGGAGACTACCGCCACGCGCTGGTCGTTGTGCGCCCGGAATTGTTAGAAGTGGCTCAAAATCGCTGGCCCTGGGCGGAAATTTGGCAGGTGGGCGGGTGAGCAGGTAAGTGCAAGTAGTTTTTGCTCCAAGCGGTTCCGCGAACCGCGTCTTGGACGTACCGACTCCGCCGGGTCTGTCCTGACCCAGGGCTGTTCAGTTCTGCGGTTATGTCATTGCGAGGCGCATTTTGCCGAAGTAATCTCCGGCCTGCAATGCGGAGATTGCTTCGTTCCTCGCAATGACACGCACAGAATCTTTAGAACTGAACAGCCCTGTCCTGACCGAAGACGCCGAAGAATCACGAACCCGGCTAGAGCATCAGACACAAATAACAAATGACGATTCAATGATTGAACTCAACCGCCTTTCAATACAATACGGCAGCGTTAGCGCTCTGGAAGAAACCTCTCTGACTATCCAGCCGGGAGAATTTGTGTTGATTACCGGACCGTCCGGCTGCGGTAAAACCACTCTGGGGCGAGCTATCACCGGTCTTATTCCGCACGCCATACCGGCTGTCGTCAACGGTTCAGTAGTGGTGAATGGGCTGGAAACCGGAGCGCATTCGCTGCCGACGCTGGCGCAAAACGCGGGAATGGTCTTTCAAAACCCGGCCTCGCAACTCTTTCATCTCACCGTGCAGGATGAAGTGGCTTTTGGCCCGCATAACCTGGGATTGCCTGAAGACGAAGTGAGCCGGCGCGTCGAATGGGCGCTGACCATTACCGGGCTGAATGATCTGGAGCAACGCTCCCCCCCCGAACTATCGGGCGGTCAACAGCAGCGAGTAGCCATTGCGGCGGCGCTGTCTATGCGTCCCCGGGTACTGGTACTCGATGAACCTATGGCTTCGCTCGATGTGCCCGGCGTTCGTCAGGTGATGTCGGCGCTGGCTGACCTAAACCGGCGTCACGGCATCACCATCATCCTGATCGAACATCGTCTGGCCGAGGCGGCTCGTTTGGCCGGGCGCGTCATCCTGATGGATCGGGGGCGGATCGTCGCTGATGGTCCCCCCGATCGCGTTTTGGCTGACCGTCCCTTGCTGCGCCGTCTCGGCATCCGTCGCCCCACCAGTGAAGCGCCAATGAATTGGGAGCGATTGCTTCAATCCAACGGTCGCGCATCCCGCGGATACGCACTGCCTTCAACGTCTCCCCTGTTGGAACTGCGCGACGTGCAGGCCGGCTTCTCGCGTTGTCCGGTGTTAACGGGCGTCAACCTTGAGCTCTACCCCGGTGATTTCGTGGCCCTCGTCGGCGACAACGGCGCGGGCAAAAGCACTCTGGGGCTGGTTGCGGCGGGATTACTCAAGCCGCAGCGCGGCTCGGTCTCTTTTAATGGAGGCCAGCGCTCACTCCCCGGTCTTGATGTGGGGCTGCTCTTTCAAAATCCGGTACACCAACTCTTCACCGACCTGGTAGATGATGAAGTCGCCTTTGGTCCGCGCAACTACGAGCGCTTCGCCTCCGCCGATCACGAGCAAATTCTAAGTCAGGCCGATCTGCTCTCACTGCGCAACCGCGCTCCAATGACCCTCTCGGCCGGCCAGCAGCAACGACTGACCCTGGCCGCAACCCTGTCGCTGCGCCCAAAACTGGTTATCCTCGACGAACCGACAATGGGCCAGGATTGGAGGCATTTGCAGCAACTTATGGCCTTTGTGAACGAACTCAACCGGCAGGGTACTGCTATTTTGCTGATCACGCACGATTATAAACTGGTTCATCACTACGCTCGACGGGTAGCGCTTTTGCGTCAGGGGAAGATTGTGGCAGAAGGGATTCCAAAGGATGAAGGATGGTAACTACTAACCCCCCTCCAAACCTCCCCCCGAAATCAAGGGGAGGCTTTTAACTTCCCCCGTCAACGGGGGGAGAGCCTGCCCCGCTTTACCGGGTATTGAGGGGGGTAGGTGAGTAGTTACGAAGGATGAAAAAACAATGAAATTCAACACCAGAGAACTCGTTACCTTAGCCGTTTTTGGGGCGCTGTGGGGCGTGGTTGAAGTTAGCCTCGGCTCGTTGCTGCACGTGCTGAATGTGCCGCTGACCGGTTTGTTTATGACGGCGGTCGGCATTGCCATTGCCCTGGTCGGACGATTGTACGTACCCAAACCCGGGGCAACCGTCTTCATCGGGCTGATTGCCGCCCTGCTCAAGATGTTCAGCTTGGGGGGCATCGTCATCAACCCTATGATCGGCATCATCGCCGCGTCGCTGTTGGCCGAAATTGTTCTCACCGCTTTTCGCCGTCCGCGACGACTGGCTTTTGTTCTGGCGGGCGGACTGGCTGTTTTGTGGACGCTGGTTCATCCCTTTTTAACCCAAAGCTTCCTGGCTGGACGCGGCGTTCTGGTCATCTGGCTGGATTTGCTGGACGAAGGGATACGCTTGTTTGGGCTAAATTCAAACGCGGCCTGGGTCATCGTTGCCGCGTTGGTTTTGTTGCGCTTG
>DUEH01000010.1 GCA_011192195.1 Chloroflexota bacterium
AATGCCCTTCAAATGCGGAAAAGGGTCGCTCTGATGGGGCAGGTGCATAGCGTTGACAAATTCTTCCTGAAATTCCGGGTCTACGGCAGTTTCCACGTAGCGCACCCAATGCGCCCGTTCTTGCGCTTCTACCCGTTTATGACGATTGAGCAAGGCGATACGCGCGCCGTCTCCGGCGGCATTGCCAACCGGATAGACGTTTTTCAAGTCGCAATCGGGAATAAGTCCCAGAATCATCGCGTGTTTTGGGTCAATATAGCTGCCAAAAGCGCCCGCCAGTATCACGCGGTCTACCGCCTGAATGTCGGCCCGGTTCATCAGTAATTTGGCGCCGGCGTAAAGGGCGGCTTTAGCCAGTTGAATATTGCGCACGTCTTCTTGCGTAACCAGAATGGTCTCGCCGGTGCCGGTTTGCGCGGGACTGACCAGAATATAGGCGCTTTTGCGGCCATCCAGGCGAACAAGATCGCTGTTGCAATCAGGGTTAAAGCGGCCATCGGGCAGGATGATGCCCGCCAGATACATTTCAGCCACCGCTTCGATGATGCCGGAGCCGCAGATACCCATTGCCAGATGCGCGGGCTGCGCGTTCAGGGGCGCGTCCGGGCCAATAGGCCACTCGTCAGACCAGCGTTCTTCGCCAATGACGCGGAATCGGGCCGTTTTGCTCTGCGGGTCAATGCGCACCCGCTCGATGGCGCCGGGCGCGGCGCGCATGCCAAAGCTGATTTGCGCGCCCTCAAAGGCCGGGCCGGTGGGGCTGGAGGCGCTGTACATTCGCTGCCGGTTGCCCAGCAAAATTTCGCCGTTGGTTCCTACGTCTACAATGAGTACCATCTCATCCTGAGCGTAAGGTTCTTCGGCAATCAGCACGCCTACATTATCCGCGCCCACGTGTCCCGCTTCGGCGGGCAGAATGTGGATGTTAGCCCCCGGATGCAGTCGCAATCCCAATTCCCGCGCTTTGATGTCCATAGCGTTGCGGGCAGCCAGAGCAAAAGGCGAAGCGCCCAGTTCCACCGGATTGATGTTCAGCAGCAGGTGGATCATTGTGGTGTTGCCAACAATTGCCGCTTCATTGATTTGACGAACGCGAATACCGGCTTTTACGGCTACGCGCGTTGCCAGGCGATTAAGGGTGTCAATGATGGCGGTGCGCATTTTCTTGAGACCATCCTGATGGGTCATTGCGTAAGAAATGCGACTCATCAAGTCTTCACCGTAAGTGATCTGCGGGTTCATCATTGCATCGGCGGCCAGGGGTTGCCCGCTTCGCAAATTGCACAGGTAAGCGGCTACGGTGGTACTGCCAATATCTACCGCCAAACCGTAAACGCCTTCTTCGTAACCGGGACGCGCGTCAATCACTTCCCGGTCTTGCCAAAGGGTGACAGTGACGGCCCATTTACCCTGCCGCAGCGCCTTTTGCAAGCCTTGCAGGGCGGGCAGGTCAATGCGCAAATCAACAAGGTTCCACTGCTCGGTCAAGGCCAATTGCAAACGCCCCCAATCGCCGCGATGGTCGCCCAACTCTGCGCTTTCTACTTCTACGTACACCTGTCTAACCGCCGGAGCAATGTCAATGGCGCGTTCAGTAGCCGATTTGCGAATGACCTGCTTATGCGCCCGGCTCTCTTCTGGAACCGTGACCAGCAGATCGCCCTGAACGGCGGCGGCGCAGGCAAGGCGCGCGTTTGGGCTGCGCAGTTGTTCCAAAAGCAAGCGTTCCGCTTCGCCGGCGGGCGAAAGATGGCTGCGGCTGGAATGAATGCCGTGTTTTTGAAAATCGCCCTCTTCAATATGGATTTTGCACTTGCCGCAAGTTAAATGTCCGGCGCAGATGCTTTCAATCTCTACGCCCATCTGGCGGGCGGCGTCTAGCAAAGATTGTCCATCTTCTACCAGTCCTCTGCGTCCAGAAGGCATAAAGATAAGGGTGTGGTTATTAGTCATATCAATTATCCGTGGACAGGGAAACTATTGTCCTGATTAATCCTTCGGTTGATGAAAAGCCATATTGAAGCTGAAATTCTACACCTGTTCAGCGAGATTTCAAAAAACCTCGCTACTTCTTCGTTCTATCGTCTCCATTCGCTGCGCGGCTTAGCCCCTGAATTTCGGTGAGGTAATGGCTGCAAAACGCGCCCATCTGAAATGGGGTGGTAGAAATAGTTTGTATTATCAGCATAACTATGTTATAACAGAATTACAACATTCCCCAAAGGAGACACCCTGATGAGACTTGGACTAATGGCCGGATATTCCGGCGCAACAATCAACCTGCCGCTGGAGATGATTCAAGAGGCCGATAAGCTGGGCTACTACGCCGTATGGACTGCCGAAGCCTACGGCTCTGATGCGATAACGCCGCTGGCCTGGATTGGCGCGCAGACGCAGAACATCCACTTGGGCACAGCCATTATGCAAATGCCCGCCAGAACCCCGGCAATGACCGCTATGACGGCAATGACTCTGGATCAACTCTCCGGCGGACGGTTTCTGCTGGGGCTGGGACTCTCCGGCCCGCAAGTTGTTGAAGGCTGGCATGGTCAATCTTACGCTAAACCGCTGGGCAAAACCCGCGAGTACGTGAACATTCTCCGCGCCATTTTCAAACGGGAAGCGCCCCTTGAATTTCACGGCAAACATTACCAACTCCCCTATCAAGGCGAAGACGCCACCGGTCTGGGCAAGCCGCTCAAGAGTATTCTGCACGGACGCGCCGACATTCCCATTTATTTGGCGTCCATCGGGCCTAAAAATGTCCGGCTCACCGCCGAAATTGCCGACGGGTGGCTCCCCTTCCTCTTTTCGCCGCGCCACTACGCGCAAAGCTATCAGGCGCAAATAGACGCCGGTTTTGCCAAAGCGGGGGACGACAAAGGCTTTGACGCCTTTGATATTGCGCCTTCGGTGATGGTGGTGGTGGGAGAAGATGTGGCTGCCTGCCGGATGTGGGTCAAGCCAATGCTGGCGCTCTACATCGGCGGGATGGGGTCCAAAGGGAAGAACTTCTACCACAATCTGGTCTCCCGCTACGGGTATCAAGAGGCCGCCGACCAGATTCAAGACCTGTATCTGGCGGGCAAAAAAGACGCCGCTGTCGCCGCCGTCCCCGACGCATTGGTGGATGACGTAGCTTTGTGCGGCCCCAAAGAGCGCATCAAAGACCTGCTGGCAATGTGGCAAGAAAGTCCTGTAACCACGCTAAATGTAATCAGTTTTTCTATTGACGGGGTAAGGGTAATGGCGGAGTTGGCAATGTAGAGATTTGGAGATTTGGAGATTAAGAAATTGGGAGATTGGAGATTGCAGGCTAATAATCCTCAATCCCTAATCTCCAAAAGTTTGCAGTTTATTCCTCAACAGGCGCTTCGCCGCGTGAAGACGCGCGGTCTGTTTTATACTCCCCGCGAGTTTCATGAACTCCCTGAATTTGATTTGAAGCGGATATTTCCATATAAGCGCGTAACACAGCGTTGATGCGCGTCTGGTAGCCTTTTCCAAAATTTCTGAACCAACCCAGGACATCAGGATCAAGCCTAATGGTGATGCTCTCTTTTCGTTTGGGCATCCTGATTTCCGCATTGGCAAAAAAATTCTGGTCCAATGGTGGAATATCGCTGGTATCAATTTCTGCGTCTGACATTGCGTCAATCCGCGCCCAATCTGTTTCTGAGTTTCCGCTCAAATTGCTTTTGCTCATAATTCAACGCCTTTCGCAAGGATATAATCCGTATCGTTTTTCCTTCATCTCGCTCTGTAAAGACTATCACAACAATCCTGCCGCGCATCAGGCCAATACTTATCCAACGATCCTCGCCGTAATCTTCGCGGATGTCCAATTGCGTGAGCATTGGGCCGTTAAATATTTCAGGTGCGTCTGAAATATCAATCCCGTGTTTGCGGATATTAGTTTGCCGTTTACGTTCATCCCATTCAAAGTTCATTTGTGATTATACCTACATTTTGTACATACGTCAAATACAAAGCCCATAAATGGACAACAGACGTTGGCATTTGTGGGCTTTTTCACGGCAGAATGACCGCAGACCACCGACAGTTGACCGCCGAAAGGCTGATTTTGCGGCGGTCTGCGGTCCTGCCGTCGGCGGTCACTCTGCCGCCGTCAAAATTTCGCAGTATCTACGCTTTGTAGCGCAATACCGGCTTGCGAGCCGCTACCACTTCGTCCAGACGCGAAACTTCGGTGGTGTGGGGAGCGGAGTGAAGCAGTTCCGGGTTTTCTCTGGCTTCTTCAGCAATCTTCTCCAAAACATCGGCAAAAGCGTCAAGCGTTTCTTTGGATTCGGTTTCGGTGGGTTCAATCATCAGGGCTTCGTGAACGATGAGCGGGAAATAGACCGTTGGCGGATGAAAGCCATAGTCAATCAGGCGCTTGGCAATGTCCATTGTGTGGATGCCTTCGGCAATATCGCCCATCGAAACAAATTCGTGCATACATACGCGGTCATACTTCACCGGACAGGTCTTGCCCACTTTCACGCGCAGATAGTTGGCGTTCAGCACGGCGTCTTCGGTGGCAAGACGCAATCCGTCTTCGCCCAGCATCCGGATATAGGTGTAAGCGCGAAGCAGCACGCCAAAGTTACCCCAGAAAGACTTGACCGCGCCGATGGATTGTTCCGGCATTTTCAGGGTGTAGGAATCGCCGTCTTTGGCTACGATGGGTCCGGGCTGGAAGGGTCGCAGTTTTTCGACCACCCCCACCGGGCCGGAGCCGGGGCCGCCGCCGCCGTGCGGGGTGGAAAAGGTTTTGTGCAGATTGAAGTGCATCACGTCAATCCCCAGATCACCGGGACGGGCGACGCCCATCATCGCGTTGAGGTTAGCCCCGTCACCGTAGATCAAACCGCCGGCGTCGTGGACAATTTTGGCAATTTCTTCGATGTTCTCCTCAAAAAGCCCCAGCGTGTTGGGGTTGGTGAGCATTAAGCCAACGGTGGTTTCGTTGCAGGCGGCGCGCAGGGCGTCCAGATCAATGTTACCGCGTTCATCGCTGGGGATTTGCTGCACGCTAAAGCCGCTCATAGCGCAAGAGGCCGGATTAGTGCCATGCGCCGAATCCGGGATGAGCATATTGTTGCGTTGGGTATCGCCGCGTGAAAGGTGGTAGGCGCGCATGATCAGCACGCCGGCAAATTCGCCGTGCGCGCCCGCAGCGGGCTGCAAACTGACATCGGCAAATCCGGCAATTTCCTTGATGGCTTCCTGCAATTCATACATCAATTGCAGATTACCCTGCACCGTTTCTTCCGGCTGCAAGGGGTGCGTGGCGGTGAATTTGGGCATTGCAGCGGCAACTTCGTTTACTTTGGGGTTATATTTCATAGTGCAAGACCCCAAAGGATAAAAAACGGAATCCACACTATAATTTTTCTGACTCAGGCGCACGTAATGCCGAACCAGATCCAACTCGCTGATTTCGGGAAGATTGACCGCTTCCTGACGCAAAAATTCTGACGGTAATTCGGCTTCCGGCACGTCCAGATCCGGCAGAGAACAGGCGGTTCTGCCGGGCGATGAAATTTCAAAGAGCAAGGATTCGTACATCAGGCCACCTCCTTCAGGGCTGCAACAAAGTCGTCAATTTGTTGGCGGGTGTTCATTTCGGTGACGGCAACCAGCATTTGATTCTGGCGATTCGGGTATCGCTGGCCCAGGTCGTAACCGCCGATGATTTGGCGTTCCAGCAGCGCGCGATTGATTTCGGTGACGGGTTTGGGGCACTGGATGACAAATTCCTTGAAGAAGGGTTTGTCCGTGACCAGCGAATAGCCGTTGCAGAGTTTGTCAATCTGGCTGGCGGCGTAGTGCGCTTTGTGGTATGACAATTCTGCCACGCGGCGAATGCCCTGTTTGCCCATTGCCGCCAGATAGATAGCCGCGCCCAGAGCAACCAGACCGGTGTTGGTGCAGATATTGCTGGTGGCCTTTTCCCGGCGAATATGCTGCTCGCGGGTGGAAAGGGTGAGGACAAAGCCGCGACGGCCTTTGGTGTCAACGGTTTGGCCTACCAGCCGTCCAGGCATTTTGCGAACATACTTTTTGCTGGCGGCAAAGATGCCCAGATAGGGGCCGCCAAAATTGAGGGCGTTTCCCAGGGCTTGCCCTTCTGCGGTAACAATGTCCGCGCCATACTCGCCGGGCGGGGTGAAAAGGCCCAGGCTGTGAGGGTCAACGTGAACTACCAGCAGCGCGCCTGCGGCGTGGACGGCGTCGGCCAATTCTTGCACCGGCTCCAGTTCGCCAAAGAAGTTAGGCGTTTGCAGCGCCAGGCAGGCGGTATCTTTGTCCAGCATTTTTTTCAGCGCTTCCAGATCATTGGCGGGGTCTTCGTCGCCGGTGACGGTGATGTCGGTTCCCTGAAAGTAGGTTCGCATCACGGCGCGATAGTTAGGCTTGACAGCAGGCGAGACCAAGACCTTTTTGCGTCTGCCGCGTCCGGCGTTGCAGGCCATCAAAGCGGCTTCGGCAATAGAGGTGGCGCCGTCGTAGTGGCTGGCGTTTACCACGTCCATCGCGGTCAGTTCGGCCATCATCGTTTGATATTCAAACATTGCTTGCAATGTACCCTGACTCACTTCGGGTTGGTAGGGGGTGTAGGCGGTGTAAAATTCTTCCCGCATTTGCATTTGTCCCACTACGCTGGGTACAAAATGATTGTACGCGCCCGCGCCCATAAAACAGGCGTAATGATGCGCGTCGGCGTTTTTATCGCTCATACGAGTCAATTCGGCCATCATCTCCATTTCAGAGAGGGGACGCGGCAGATTTAACTTTGGATAACGCGCCTTTTCCGGCACGTCGGCAAAAAGCTCGGTCACCGATTGTACGCCGATGGTTTCCAGCATCGCCCGGCGGTCGGCCTGAGTATTTGGGTTATAGTTCATAGAACAGCTCCTTATAACTAAAGTCAGAAGGATGAGGGATAAAGGATGAAAATGCCAAAAGCGCTTTCACCCTTCCGCCTTCATCCTTCATCCTTTGTTTATCATCCTTCAATTGAGGCAACGTAGGCGTCCACGTCCATCAAATTATCCCACTCTGCGTCAAGATTGGTGGGTTTTACCTTGATGAACCAACCTTCGCCGAAAGGGTCGCTGTTGACCACTTCCGGGGTGTCTTCCAGCGCATCATTGACTTCCACAATTTCGCCGGAGACGGGCATATACATATCGCTGGCAGCTTTAACCGATTCAACAACGCCGAAGACGTCGCCTTTATCAATTTCGTCGTCTATCACGGGGAGTTCCACATAGACTATATCGCTTAAGCTGTCCTGGGCGTGGTCGCTGATGCCAACCACAATCAAATCGCCTTCTTTGCGCGCCCATTCATGAGAATCCTGATATTTTGCATCCTGGTCAAGTTTCATTTTTTATTCTCCTTTTTTTGGTTTGTCATTAGTCATTGGTCATTGGTCATTGGTCATTGGTCATTGGTCACTTGTCATTGGTCACTTGTCATTTGCCGTTGCCAATTGTTCATTGTTCATTGTTCATTGTTCATTGATTACTTGTAGGCCGGACGATAGAAGGGGCGGCGAATGACGACGGCTTTTTTGAGTTTACCGCGAATGTTCAGATATATTTCTGTGCCGGATTTGGCGATGGCGGCAGGAACGTAGGCGTGTCCGGCGAATTTTTCGACAGTGGGCGCGTAAAGGCCGGTCACTACCTTGCCGACGACTTCATCGTTGTAGACCACTTCATAGCCTTCGCGGGGCATGGCTTTTTCCAGCATTTCAAACCCTACCAACAGACGCGAGGGGCCTTCCAGTTTTTGTTTCAGCAAGGCATTGCGGCCAATAAAGTCGGTGTTGAGTCTGACCACCCAACCCAGGCGAGCCTCTATCGGCGTGATGTCGGCGGCAATTTCATGACCGTAGAGGGAGAAGCTGGGTTCAAAGCGCAGGCTGTCGCGGGCGGCCAGCCCGATGGGTTTGATGCCCAGCGCCTCGCCCGCTTCCAGAATGGCTTCCCACATACTCAGGGCTTGATCGGCGGGGAAGAAGAGTTCTACGCCATCTTCGCCGGTATAGCCGGTGCGGCTGATGAGCGTATTGATGCCGTTGACCAGCCCTTCGGCAACGGTGAAGCGAGGAACGCCGTTCATCGAAACGTTGGTGAGTTTTTGCAAAATCCTGATGGCGTTGGGGCCTTGCAGCGCCATCATATAGGTTTCGTCAGAGACATCGGTGATGCTTACGTCAAAACCGGCGGCTTGCGCTTGCATCCAGGCCAGATCTTTCTTCAGGTTGGCGGCATTGACCGCCACAAACCAGCGATTGGGCAGGCGATAGAGGTAGATGTCGTCCACAATGCCGCCGTCTTCATAGCACATCAGGGCGTAGTGGGCGTCATTCACCTGCATCAAACTGATGTCCCAGGTGGTCAATCGGTTGAAGTAAGCTTCGGCGTCCGGGCCGCCAACAGAGAACTGACCCATGTGGTCAATGTCAAAAAGACCGGCAGCAGCGCGGGTAGCAATATGTTCCGCTTTGGGTCCGGTGGGATATTGCACCGGCATTTCCCATCCCACAAAAGGAACCATACGTCCCCCGTGCGCTGCGTGCCAGTCGTATAGATTGGTGCGTTTTAGTTCTTTCGGCTTGGTCATAAAATCTCCTTTTTGCAAGATTAAAGCAATCTGGTAATCTGGCCCAAGAAAACAAAAAACGAGCGTCAAGTAAAGAACGCCCGTTAAACTCTGTCCTGAACCTGAGAGATTGCCCGCCATCAAGCGATGCGGGCTTGCCCCTTCGGTGTCTCTGATCTAATCAGAAAACTCTCCAGAGATGCTGTATCATGACGATCCTTTTGCCTGAGAGTGTCATTTATAAAGCCGGGCGGCTTCACAAACTTGCACCTTCGGCGCTCTTGCTATTAGAGAGTCTCTCTCGCCATGCGTAACCAGCAGTATTCAATTGAGGGTGGTCAATAAGAGTGTAATATAAGGAGGGAAGATTGTCAATTATCAGACCCGAAGGGGTGCGTTTCAACTTTCAGGCAGGATTTGAAAATTCACCACAGAGGTACGGAGTCACAGAGATTTTTTATGTTTTTCTCTGCGCCTCTGTGCCTTTGTGGTGAAAACTCGCCTAAAAACTAAAAGTCACCCGCCCGAAGGGGCTTTAGATTCACCGTCCGCCGGTTTCGGGCAAAAGGCTGGGCCAGTTGTCGGGGGCAGGGGCGGGAAGAGAATACTGAATGATGTCAAAAGGAGCGCGGGGATAGAGCCGGTAGCCATCAATGGATGGCTGACTTTTGGTGCGCTGTCCGGCTATGCCCACAATGGTGGTCGGCAGGCCCAGAGTGACATTTTTGCGTTTGATGCCGGATTTTCGGTAAATGTAGACGTAAGCCAATCCGGTGGAATCTTCTACCCAAAGGTGCGAAGTTCCCTTTTTGAAGGCCATTGGCGTGACGGTCAATTGCACCAGCATCCCTTCGTAGCCTTCGCGCAGCATCCCCCCGCCGATGGGTAAAGGTGGAATGAGTTTAAAGCCATCCAGGCGTCGCACATCGCTCCTGGATTTGATGTCAATTTCCCACTCGTTGTAGTACAAATCAAGATAGCCGGTCACTTCCAGATGCGTTCCCAGATCGAAATAGAGGTTGTGATTGGAAGGGAGTTTCAGGCGAATACCGTGCGTATCATCCTGAAGATACATCACATTTTTGCCAAACACGCCCGGCGATACGGTGACGTAACCGCGCACTTTCACCCACGCGCCTTCGGTGACGTGTTTGGCGTCATAAATGCTCAACTTCAGCGGACCGGGGGTGGGCAGAACGATGTTGATGGCGTTGGGCGTGGGCAGGCAGAAGGTATGCAGCGCGCCGGTATTGGGGTGACGACATACGGTGATGTCATCGCCGGGGTTGCTTGAGTAGGAAATCTGCTCGGAAAGGAGGTCATCGGGGCGATAAAGGCTGGCGGCATCGCCGTCATTATTCAGCGCAATGCCGGTGGTGCGGCGATACACGGTCAAATACTGCCCCGGCAAAATCACCGCGTCTTCCGGAAAAGTGTAGGTTGTTGCGGCGGCGTCACGTAAAAACCAGCCGCTCAGGTCTACCGATTCCGGGTTCGGGTTGAAAAGTTCTATCCACTCGTCATCGCTGTTCGCTTCGCCATCGCCGTCCCAGTCGGTACCACCGGGATCGGGGAGCAATTCGTTGAGATTAAGCGAGAGGTAAACGGGCGGGGGTGGAGGTGGGTAGGTGGTGGAGTTGGGCTGTTTGGGCGTGCCGTTGAGGGGGCTGCCAGCGGCGTCAAGACCGTTGCGGTGAGCGCGATTATTGCTCGCCCAATTGTCGTCATCAGAAGAAGCGCGCGGGTCAACACGTTCCATACTATCGTAATCGGGCGAAGCGCTGCCGGCGGGCCAGTCGCCGCCATCGCTGTTTACGCTGTCYACAATGGAAARGCCGTTGCTCAAAAAGAGRCTGKCGCCATCGTTGTTCAGACTGCCGGTGTAGAGTTGATCGGCGGGAATATCTGATACGGTRTYATCGTCGCTGCGTTCCAGCAGAAAATAGCYWCCSGGCGAAATGACGCCGCTYAAATTYACATTCAACGCGCCGGTRATMACCCATCCATCCAGATTGACCGTCTGCGTRGCRACGCTGTAGAGTTCAATCCATTCGTCTGAACTGGAAGCATTCGTTCCACCCCAGGCAACTTCGTTGATGATGACGCCTGTGGCAGGCGCGGGGGTGGGCGTTGGCGTGGGGGTTATAGTCGCGGTGGGAGTCACTGTGGGCGTTGGATTGGGCGCAATAGTCAAAGTCAAATCATCAAAATAGACGGTGGCAGAATAGCCTGCGCGCGGCGCTACTTGCGCTCTAACCTGCGCGCATTGGGCGTTATCCGGCGCGCTAATAATGCCGGTACTCAAAGGGATAAAATTCGGTTGATCGGTGATCAATTCATTGGAATCAGCGGTGGCAAGTTGTGAACCGGAACAATCGGCAGCGACGTACCAAGCCAGGCGCAGACGCGCAGTAAAGGTGATGCCGTTGGAATCATTTTTGTAAGCGTAACCGGAAAGAGTGTAGCGATTTCCCGCCGTAATACCGTTTATGTTTTGGATAATTGATTTGGTGGAGTTGCTGTTACTACTGACAGAAGCGGCCCAGGTTCCGCTGTGAACCGGAGACGTTGTCAGCGTGAATATGGTTGTGCCCGGCGAAGGCGTCCAGGAGGCGGTGGAGCCGCTTTCAAAGCCGCCGTCCACCAGTAATTCGGTAGCGGTAGAGGGAGCGGGCGGCAGCGATGCAAAGAGGCCAAGTCCAAATAAAATTGTAAACATAATAACCAGGAGAAGTTTTTGGCCCCTTTGTTTGGCAGCGATCGGCGGCATAGAATCTCCCTCCTTAACAATGTCTGTGGCAGGTAGATTACACTATAACACATACGCTCTGACATCTCTTGGTGAAATCACTACACGAAAGCATCTCGTCGTAATTTGGCAACCTTCCTAAATGTGCCATTTTCTTCGGGATACGGTATAATGCCGCCTTGCATAAGATGAACAATTCACAGAATAATAAACTGATATGAGCTACAATCCCCAAAACCCCATCATCATACAAGGCGATAAAAGCATCCTGCTTGAAGTAGACAATCCCCTTTATCCGGAAGCCCGCGACATACTGGCGCGCTTTGCCGAACTGGAAAAAAGCCCGGAATACGTGCATACCTACCGCATTACGCCCCTTTCGCTGTGGAACGCCGCCTCTACCGGCTTGAACGCGGAAAGTATCCTGCACGGCTTAACGCGCTACAGCAAATACCCGCTGCCGCAAAACGTGCAGGTGGATATTCAGGATTACGTTTCTCGTTACGGGCAAGTGAAGTTGCTACGCGAAGATGGCGCGCTCATTCTACGCTCAAAAGATACCGCCACTCTCATTGAATTGAGTCGCCAGAAAGCGCTGAAACCCTACATCGTCACCCAGTGGGATGAGTTCACCCTGCAAGTAGACCCAGCCCGACGCGGACACATCAAACAAGCGCTGGTGAACATCGGCTTTCCCGCCGAAGATTTGGCCGGTTACGTGGACGGCGCGCCGCTTGCGCTGCAACTACGAATGATGACGCGCAGCGACAAGCCTTTTGTCCTGCGTAAATACCAGCAAGAAGCGGGCGAAATTTTCTACGCCGGCGGCGCAGCGCGCGGCGGCTCCGGCGCTATTGTGCTGCCCTGCGGCGCGGGTAAAACTATTGTGGGAATCTCTGTGATGAACCAGATGCAAACCAATACGCTCATCCTCACCCCCAACACCGTCTCTGTGCGCCAATGGATTGACGAGCTATTGGATAAAACCACCCTCACCACAGATGACATTGGCGAGTACACCGGTCAGCGCAAAGAAATCAAGGCCATCACCATCTCTACCTACCAGACAATGACCTACCGCAAACGCGGCACAAAACAAAAAGGGGAGCTGCCCTCCATTGACCACTACCCCCATTTTGAGCTGTTCAACAAACGCGATTGGGGCTTGATAATCTACGATGAAGTGCATCTGCTCCCCGCGCCGGTGTTCAGCATCACCGCCGAACTACAGGCGCGCCGGCGACTGGGCCTAACCGCCACGCTGGTGCGCGAAGACGGGCGCGAAGAGGATGTCTTCTCTCTCATTGGCCCCAAAAAATACGATGTCCCCTGGAAAGACCTGGAACGCCAAGGCTGGATTGCCACCGCCGACGTGGTAGAAATTCGCACCCCGCTGCCGGACAGCTATCGCCTGGAATACGCAATGGCTCCACCTCGCCAGCGCTATCGCGTAGCCGCCGAAAGTCCGGCCAAATTTGATGTGCTGGACCAATTGCTGGCTAAACATCCCGATGACCACATCCTGATCATTGGGATGTATCTGGATCAGCTCAAAAATGTAGAAAAACGCTATGGCTATCCGGTTATCACCGGCAAAACGCCGGTACGCAAACGCCGGGAAATCTACCAGCAGTTCAAAGAAGGCGCCGTCAAGCGACTGATCATCTCTAAAGTGGGCAACTTTGCCGTAGACCTGCCCAACGCCAACGTAATGATCCAAATCAGCGGAACCTTTGGCAGTCGACAGGAAGAAGCCCAACGGCTGGGCCGCATTTTACGGCCCAACGAAGATGCCAATCAACTGGCGCATTTTTACACCATTATCTCTAAAGATACCCAGGACCAGGACTTTGGCGCCAATCGCCAGCTTTTTCTCACCGAACAAGGCTACCAATACACCATTCTCTACGCCGATGAAGTAGCCGAGTATAAACCAATGAACAGTGAACAATTAACAATTAACAATTGTTCATCTGATAATTAATAATTGTTCATTGCTAATTGTTCATTGCTAATTGTTAATTGTTATTATGCCTACCTTAGATACCCTGCGCGTAAGCGACTTAAAAACATACATCAAAAACAACCCCTTGCGAAAAGCCAAAGCTTACCGCAGCCGGGTTGGCAATCGAGTGAGACGCGGCAACACCCTGACCGCCGACGTGAGCGGTACGCGCCCCTATCAAGTGGAAATAGAGGTGGATGAAGGCGGGATTCTTGCCCAATGCACCTGCCCCTACGATTGGGGCGGCTACTGCAAACACATTGGCGCGGTGCTGCTGATGTGGATTGAATCTCCGCACTTGTTCATAAAAAACCAAGACGCCTCCTCCGGCAAAAAACCCGACCTGAAAACCACAGCGGTTGAGCCGCCGCCCACCCAGCGCCCCAAAGCGCTGCCGCTGTGGATTAGCTACTCTTTTGCCAACCGGCGGGCAAACGAAGAAAGAGACTTAAGCCGGGAACTGGAAAGCTGGAAAGTGCAATCCCTGCGCCAACTGGCAAAAAAACGCGGCTGGAAAGTCAAAGGAACGCGCAAAAAAGATATTGCCGCCCAACTCATCTCCCGTCTCAGCGATCCCACCGAAATTGTCAAAGCCTACCACTCGCTGGACAATGAACATCGCCGCGTGGCGCTGGCAATGTCCCTGTTAGGGAACGAAGAAGGCATTGATGAAAAATCCCTGAAACAAACAGCCGAACATTGGGGATCGCTGAAAAGCCACAAAAAAATCAGCACCTACACGCGCCATCTATGCGAGCTGGGGTTGGCTCTTCCCGTTGATAACGAATATCACTACCCACCCATCATTGACTACATCCCCTCTCTCATCCAGCAACACCTCCCGCCGCCGCTGGCGAAAATGCTGCCCGATCTAACTGATGAATCAAGCGGCGACCTGCGCCTGGCCGAACCTTACGCGCTTTCACGCGCCGCCGTTCAAGTTGCTATGCTGCTAGAGCAAAAACCTGCGCCCCTTCGCCCGCCAATGCCGCGCCCGCATCTGGAAAAATTCTTCAAACAATTGCAAGACTGGGATTACGCGCCGGAAGAGTTAATTGCCTACAAGAAACAGGGTCAACTTCAAAATTACGCCAAAATCCACCTCACCATCCCCCCGCCCGCCTACGCCCTGCCGGATGAGGCCATCGAACGCCTGTCGCCCATAGCCGGGGGCGTTGAACAACTGGAATTTATTTACGCCCTGTTGCTGGAAGGAAGCCTCATTCAGCCCGGCAGTCCCGTCACCGTCTGGCCGGAGGTCAAAGAACGTTTCCTGCGCCTAAGCGAAGACGCGCAGCGCGCCACCTTGACCCGCCTCTACTTTTCTACCCTTCAGTGGAACGACTTATGGGGCTTGCTGCGCCAGGATAAAAATTTACGCCTGGAACGCGGTTGGCAAACCAGCTATTTCAGACCATCTACCTTGCAAGAACACTTGCAACGCTTTAGACAAGTCACGCTGCGCGTACTGGCCTGCCTGCCGGACAACGTCTGGATTTCGCTGCCCGAACTTTATCCCGTCTTTCGCCTCTTCTGGCAGCGTTTTGACGCAGACGCCTGGGAAAAATCCCCCTACCATTCTTATCATCGCAGCGCTCCAGATTGGCGTTTAGCCTATCGAGACAAACCGCTGCAAACCGAGCAGGATATGCAAAACTGGGACAGAGCGCAAGGCGCCTTCATTCGCTGCGTGTTAAGCGGCCCGCTGCACTGGTTGGGGTTGAGCGATTTGCGCTTTGAGAAAAATCGCTTGAGCGCCGTACGCTTGCTGGGCTTAAGCGACATCTTCTGGGACAAAAGCGATGCCCCGCCCTCGCCGCGCCGCGCTATTTCCCGCAGCGCAAAAAAGGCGTCAAAAACCACAGTTGCCATCGAAGACCTGAACATTAAAATCAAGCCATCAGAAGTAAGCGCGCAGGCGCACGCGCTGCTGGATAAAATTGCCCTGCTGATAGAAGCTGCGCCGGAGCAGTTTACCTATCGAGTAGACATTAACGCCCTGCACCAAAGCCTTGAAGCCGGTGAAAGCCTGGCAACAATTTCAAGCGCCTGGCAACAAAATATGCCCCTTGAAATGCCTCCCGCCATTCAGGAAAAACTAAAAGAATGGCAGAAAGCCTACGGGCAAGCGCGGCTCTACCAGAATATCACCCTGATTGAATTTGCCGACGACCATGTTCTGGCAGAAATGAAAGCCGTCACATCGCTGGAAGACCATCTCATCGCCGAAATTTCGCCGCGATTGGTTTTGATTTCCAAAGATTCAACGCAAATCCTGAGCGCAGAACTGGAAAAAGCCGGATACACCCCCAAATTGACTCAGACGGTAGATTGACAGAACAATATGGAAACCCTAAACCGGATAAACCGTAACCAAAAAAGATTTTCACCACAAAGACACGGAGACGCAAAGTTTTTAAATAATCTTTTTATTCTCTGTGCCTCTGCGCCTCTGTGGTGAGATTTCCTTGCTCATTGTACAAGGAATCACTTGGAAAGCACCTATGGCCCAAGAACTAAAAGCTTTGCTGGAATCTTATCACGTTGCCACCCTGCGCCAGATAGCCGAAACCGCCGGACTGAACGTAAAACAAGCAGGCACGCGAAAAAATCTGAACAAAAGCGATCTACACGCGCTGATGCTGAAAGAATTTTTCACCCCCCAACGAATTTCAGCCTCACTGGAAGAACTGGACACGCGAGAGCGCGCCATACTTGACCGTCTTTTGCTGCGCGGCGGAGAAGCGACAACCCGTTCCCTCAAACGTGAATTAGCCCGCGCCAACCTGATTGATAAAACGCCAAAAATAGAACGCCCGCGCTCTTACTATCGTTCAAACGCAGGCACCTACGGTCAGGATGTGTACGAAGGCTCTCCGCAAAATCAAAATTCGCGTATATTTGAAGACATCATCGCCCGGCTCACCCGGTTTGGTCTGGTGTTCAGCAAAAATCCGCCCGCTACTTCCAGCCCTACAACGTCCTACAAACTCAAGCACCACCCCTCAACCCTTATTTTTATCCCCGACATCATTCGTCAACACTTACCGCAACCGGAACCCATCTCTCAAGAGCAAGAAGATGACGATTGGCAGCCCACTCGCGCGCTTCCCGGCAGCCCCACCCTCTTTTTACGCAACCTGTATCTTTACTGGGATTTTGTCCGTCGCCGCCCCATCAAACTGCTTAACGCCGGCTACGTGGGCAAACGAAACCTAAAGGCCATCAACGACATTCTTTTGCAGCCCGACCCGCAGTTAGCCAATGTCCAAAAAGAAACGCAAAGCCCCAAGCTGCACCTGCTGCGCCTGCTTTTGCAAATGCTTGGGCTGCTTGAAATTCAGGGAGTCACCTTGCGCCCGCCCAACTCAGACGCCAAACAAATCCCGGCCTTTTGGACAAAATCCACATCAGAGCAAGTAGCCCTCATTTTAAAAACGTGGATGCCCCTCTCTCCCTACAGTTTCAAAGAATTAGGCGACCAGACCAAGCAATACGGCCCTGATTACATCCAGGCGCGTGAAAGCGTCATCGCCGCGCTAAAAAACCTTCCCCCCAAAGCCTGGACTACTCAAGACCTATTTCTGGAAGACTTGCAAGATAGTCAGGGCGATTTTCTCTTCCCTGCTCGCAATCAGGTTGAAAATTCCCGTAGCAGTTACCACAGCCTCTACATCGGGGGACAATATTTTTATGGCGGCCGTAATCAATTATTAAAAACCTTTGAAAAATTTGAAACTCAATTCATCGCTTACCTGTTTCAAAATATCCTGCATCCGCTGGGAATAGTTGATCTGGCTTACGGGCCGGGCGCAGAAAAAAACCCCGCCTTTAAGTTGACCGCGCTGGGAAAATCAGTTCTGGGCGTAGACAAATCGGCAGAGGCGCCTGCGTCGGATACAGGCAAAGTGATCTTGCAGCCTAACTTTCACCTGTTGGCAATGGGGCCGGTCAGTCTGTCTACACTGGCTTGGCTGGACATCTTTTCAGAGCGCCAACGCGCCGATCTGGGCGCCTTTGAATACCAGATTACCCGCGATTCTGTCTACCACGCGCAGCAGTTGGATATGCCGGTAGACAACGTTATTCAATGGCTCACTCAAGCTACCGGACAAGCCTTGCCGCAAAACGTACATCGCACCTTACAAGAATGGGGCGCGCATCACGAACGCATTGTCTTTCGCAGCGGCGTGAGCCTGTTGCAAGCCGCCAACGCCAATTTACTGGAAGACCTGCTGGAAACCTACCAAACAGGCCGCTATCTAAACCGCGCCCTCACCCCGGAAGTGGCGCTGCTCAAAAAAAACAAGGACAACGCGCTGGTATCCGCCCTGATTGACAGAGGTATCCTTCCCGCCGTCAGCGGCGACCAACCCCAATCCGCCGACCACAGCGTCCACATTCAACCCGATGGGACAATCATCCCCATCCACGCCGTGCCCAGCCTGCACCTGCGCGGGCGACTGGCGCGTCTGGCTGAAGAAAATGACGATGGTCACTGGCAGTTGACCTCTGCTTCCCTTCGACGGGGAGGCGGGAGCAAAACAAAGGTGGTGAAAATCCTGGGCGAGCTGGCCCGCCTGAATCGCGGTGAATTGCCGGAATCCCTTATCACTCAAATCAAAGCCTGGGGCGGCTACTACGGCAACGCCGCCGTTGAAACGCTCACCCTCATCGAGTTCCGCGACGCAGGGATCATAGCCGAACTGATGCAGCGCCCTGATCTGCAAGGGCTGCTCATCCCCTTTTCCGCCGAAAATCGCGCTCTGGCTGTAATTCCTGCTGAAAAATTAGATAACATACAAAACACGCTTGCCAATCTTGGTATGCGCGTAAAAGATTCACTACCGCGTTAGAAATCAACCTTATGAACCGAGAACAACGTTTACGAATACAGGCTGAATTGCAAAGCCTGACCACTGAACTACAACACCTGCGCCAGCGCGAAGCCGAACACCTCAAATCGGTCAGCGGCGCGCCGCAATTCACCACGAACAAAATCCGTGAACTGCGCCAACGCATCATCCAACTGGAAGACGATCTGCAAGCAGGCGAAAAATCGCCCGCCCAGGAATTGTATCGGGCAGGCTTTGCCGCCGAGTTGCTTGGCGATACAAAAAAAGCCATCCGGCTTTACAAACAGGCCGCGCGCAAAAAATACCCTGACGCCGATGCCGCCCTGCGCAGTATGCGGTATGACGCCAGGTCTGACAAGACCGGCTGGCTGATTGGCCTGGGTATTCTTGCAGCCATTGCCATCGCCGCCTTCATTATTTGGCGGCTGTCCGCTGCAAATACTGAAACAACTACTGCAAACAAAATCACTCCCACACTCAGGCCAACGCTGTCGGTAGTTCTGGCAGCTACGCGCACGCCCGCCCCGCTCCGGCCAAGCAACACCCCCCGCCCCACCGCCACCAACACCCCTGCGCCAATCTTGCCAACTAACACCCCGCCAACATCCCCTACTGAAACAACCCGGACAGAACCGCCGGAGCCAACGCCAACAGAAACGCCGGTCTTGCAACCGGCGCCAAAAATCATCGGCCCGCCAAATAATCTGGTCTGGCAGGGGGGGACGATTGTGTTTGAATTTGAAGCGGTGGAGCTGCGTGACGATGAACTGTATTGTCTGGACACTTTACGCGGATTCGACAGTACCGGAACGGAAAACTGGAGCTATCCGCAGACCAAAAGTAAAACGCCCTCCATCCCTGTGGATGCCAACGTCTTCTCGGTAGCCAAAACGCAGGGGATACAGTGCGTCACCTGGCAAGCCTACATTGGACAATCCACGTGCCATACCCGCACCAGCGAACTGACCCCCCGGCGCATCATTGGGCTGCCAGACCCCTGCGACCCAAACTCGCTGCCCTAAAATGGCGAACAGGCGAATGAATCCGGCAGAGATCGTCATTTCCTGTCCTGACCGACGGCATCTCCATCAGCGCCACTCTGTCCGCTCAGAGCTTACCTCTCGAATCCGCGTTGAACCGCAAAAAAAGCGTTAAAAATAAGATGCCCCTATCCCTCTCTAGCCTTTACAAAATACCTGTGTTAAAATGTTGGCGTAACTTCAAAGTATCAGAAAGAAACAGGTGATGCTATGGTCAGCATACAGGAGCAAATTGAACGCCGACGCAAACGGGGCGCGGAAGATATTGCCGCTATTAAAAATCGGGGTCAGCACGCAGTTTACAGCGAGTTTGATGTCACCTCTCAGTCCAGGCAAACGTACCGGGTGCAGATTCGTTCCCTGAGCGATTTACTCAATAGCTGCACCTGCGCCGATTACAAGACCAATCTCCTCGGCACTTGTAAACACATTGAAGGGGTGCTGCTTCATCTCAAGGAAAATCTGGGAGACCAGTGGGATGAGGCGGCGGCGGAAAAGCCGCAGGTATCGCAAATTTACCTGCGCCACGCTCAGGAAACAACCGTGCGCGTCACCCTCCCCTTGCCCAGCCGCCGATCTGCTTTACGCGGCATACTAACCCGCTATTTCGACGCCAACGGTATACTGACCGGCTCCCTCATCCAAACCTTGCCGGCCCTGCTGCAAGAGATCGAATCCCTGACCGCCCGGCAGCGCAGCGCCATTCAAATCACCCCCGAAATTCAGCAATATCTGGAACGGCTGCAAGATATCGAGGCCATCGAGCGGCAGAAAGAATGGTTTACGGAGCAGATCGAACAGGGCCATCGTTCCCTCAACCTTCTCTCATCGCCGCTCTACCCTTATCAGGAGACGGGCGCACTGCATCTGGCTTTTGGCCGCCGGGCGATGTTGGCAGACGATATGGGCCTGGGCAAAACGGTGCAGGCCATCGCCGCCAGCAGCCTGCTGCACCAACTGCGCGATATTCAACGGGCGCTGATCGTTTGTCCGGCCTCGCTCAAGCATCAGTGGGCCAGAGAAATTCAGCGATTTACTTCTTTTTCAACCAACGTCATCGAGGGCAATCTCAAAGCCCGCCGCGCGCTCTACCAAAATCCGGGCTTTTTCAACATCATCAACTACGAATTGGTGCTGCGCGACGAGGAAGAACTGCGCCGCTTGCAGCCCAACCTCATCATCCTGGACGAGGCGCAGCGCATCAAGAACTGGCGCACCAAAACCGCCGACGCCGTCAAGCGCCTGCGCAGCCCCTACGCTTTTGTGCTAACCGGCACGCCGCTGGAAAATCGCCTGGATGAACTGTACAGCATCTTTCAATTCATTGACCCCGACATCCTCGGCCCGCTATGGAACTTCAATCAGCGTTTTTTCCAGGTAGAGCGACGCTCCGCCCGTTCCAAATCGTACAAAGTGCTGGGCTACAAAAATCTGGACGAATTGCGCGGTCAGATTTCGCCCTACGTTTTGCGCCGGGTGCGCGAAGAAGTTCTGGAAGACCTGCCCAACCGCATAGACAACAACTTCTTTGTGCCGATGACCGATCCGCAGTGGAAAGCCTACGATGAATTTCGCACCACCGTCGCCAGACTCATTGCCACCGCCCGGCGGCGGCCTTTAAGCCCCAAAGAGCATAAAATCCTGCTGGGCGCGCTGGTCAAAATGCGTCTCATCTGCAACGCCCTGGCCCTGCACAATCCCGAATTATCGCCCAAAGACCGCATAAAAACCTCGCCCAAGCTGCAAGAATTGGCCGCCATCCTGGATGACGAAGTGGCTAATAACGGCCACAAAGCCATCCTCTTCAGCCAGTGGACCAATATGCTTCACCTGACTTACCCCGTGCTGGAACGGCTGAACCTGGGTCACGTCACCCTCAGCGGCAATGTGCCCACCCCCAAACGCGGCGCCTTGATCGAGCGTTTCTTTGAAGACGATAAGTGCAAAATCTTCCTCTCCACCGACGCGGGCGGCGTGGGACTCAATCTGCAAGCGGCCAGTCTGGTGGTAAATCTGGACTTACCCTGGAACCCGGCGGTGCTGGATCAACGCATTGCCCGCGCCCATCGTCACGGGCAGGCGCACACCGTAAACGTTATCAACCTGGTGGCCAAAGGCACCATCGAAGAACGGATGCTTGACACTCTGGCCGCCAAGCGAGACGTTTTTGCCGGCGTCTTTGGCTCTGAAGAAGCGCCGGGCGAAATCACCTTCCACGACACCGGTCAGAGCCTGATACAAAAAATGGATGAAATGCTGGGCGCGCCGCCTGTCGAAGTCAAACTGGACCTGGCCCCCAAAGCCGAACCGGAACCCGAAGCCGCCCCGGCCCCCACCATCCGCGCTTTTGCCGACTTGCTGGTGGGCCATTTTCCCGGCCGGATTATGTTGGTGCGCCGCGTCCCGCAATTGGCCGGCGTTGCTCAGGCTGATGGCAGTATTATGGTGGTGGTTGACAGAGAGCCGGCCGCATTACGCGCTCAGGTAGAAAAATTACTGGCTGAACACTTTGACGCCGCCCCCGAAACGCCCCACTTGCATCTTCTGGATCAAGAAGGCTACCGCGTCTTGACAGCCCTCACCGGCGGCGCTCTGGAACAAATCGAAGCGGAGGCCGAAGCGGAAACCTATCGCGCGCCCGCGATGCCAACGCCCGCCCGCAAAGCCGGGAAAAAACGGCTGCAAAAAGCGCAAAAGGGATTCGACGCGGGCAACAAACGGCTGCAACTGGCTCGCGTGGTGCTGCAAGGCGGCTTCCCGGAAGAAGTGCTGCGCCCCATCAGGCAGGCTTTGGGGTGGGCGCTTACTTCTCATCTGGCTCTGCTCAAAGAGCGCGACCCCGGCCCCAAACTCCCCTCGCCGCGCCTGGTCCACGCCGAGTTGGTCGAAAGCAAGCGCCTGGACGCCGCACTGGCCGCCCATCTGGCTCACGTCCGCGAGTTGACCGCCCCGCCGGCCGACGACGAGGAAGAAGCCCCGCCCCCTTCCATTGAAACGGCTGAGGGGCTGATCGAAACGGTGCAGGATTTGCTCAACAAGGGTTACGAGCTGGCGGCAGAAGCGGGTTTATAAAAACAAATACAGGAGTAAATGATGGCAAAAGTTTTCACCGGCAGAGTAATGATCCCCGGCGACAAAATGGATGAATATTTCGCGGCAATGGCGGCCGCCGAAGAAGCGCGACGGCCATTTCGTGAGTATCTGGAGAATTTGAATGACGAATTTGCCGACCACCTGTCCCTCAAATTCTCAAAGCGCACCGTCCGAAAGCACACCGGCATCGTCAGTATGTTCATCGAATTCGTAATTCGCCAGACCGACGTCGAAAGCATTGACCAGATTACGCGCGGCATTGCCAACACCCACTTCCGAAAATGGTACAAACGCAAAGTATGGGACTCGGCCACGGAGAACGATCTGAAAGTTGCTTTGCGCAAGTTCTTTACCTTTCTCAGTGAAGAGAAGGGTATCACCAATGAAAAGGCCTTGAAAGGGTTAAAGTAAGGTTCCCCTGATGGCTGTTCACCTGTATTTAGCCCCCGCCGGTCACGGCAAAACCCGGTACGCGCTGGAACGCATCCATCAAACCCGCGCCGACGACCCCCTGACACCCATCACAGTGATACTCCCCAATCAGGCGCAAATCAGCGCCTTTCGCCAGCGATTGAGCGCGGGCAGAGGCGCGCTGGGCGTGAATTTGGGTACTTTTTACACCTTCTACGCCGATATTCTGGCTCAGACCGGTAAGTTGGAGCCGCGCCTGCCGGAAGCGCTGCAATATCGTCTAATTCGCAGCATTGTCGTACAATTGATTGATGCCGGACGCTTGCCCTATTACGCCCCCCTGCGCGATAAACCGGGCTTTGTGGTCGTTCTGCGCGCCCTGCTGGAAGAACTCAAACGCGCCCGCATCCACCGCGACCAGTTCAGACAGGCCGTTCAAACCCTGTCTGACCGCGGCCCATTCGACACCTTCGGCAGGGCAGGCCCTCGCCTGACTGAACTGGCTGAAATATACACCGCTTACCAGAACTGGCTCCACGCCAACAACTGGGCCGATACCGAAGGTCAAGGCTGGCTGGCCGCTCTGGCTCTGGAACGCCAGCCCGATTTAGCCCAACACCTGCGCCTGCTCATCGTTGACGGTTTTGACGAATTCAACCCCACCCAACTCTCCGTACTCAAACTTCTCTCCCAACGCGCCGCCGAAACCATCATCACCCTGACCGGCGAGCCGGAAAGCCGGAAAAAACCCAAAACTTGCCGTGAAGGTGAGCGCAACCGGAGTATCGCCCGTCTGCGCCGCTTCACCCGCGCCCTGCAAGCCGTCAGCCAAACGCTCGACATCAAAGCGGAAGCGCTGCCTGAAACTCCTGCCACGCCGCCTTCCCCTGCGCTGGCCTGTCTGGAAGCCAATCTTTTTGTCTCTCGCCCCGCAGGACAAGCTGTTAGCTTGTCCAGCGTTGAGGCAGCAGTCTCCTTCATCGAGGCCCAAAACCGAACCGAAGAAACCCGGGCCGCCCTGCGTTGGCTGAAAGCCCGCCTGGTTAGAGATTCAATGGACCCGCCTGAAGTCGCTCTCATAGCCCGCGATCCGAGACCTTACCAGCCTTCCATTGAAGAAATCGCGGTCGAATTTGGGCTGACCCTCCACTGGCGCGAAGGACTGAATCTGTCGTCCAATCCGGTCATCGCCGCGCTGATGTCCCTGCTCGCCTTGCCGGTTGAGAACGACGCTCCAGACCACAACTGGTCTCGCCGTCCCCTCATTGACGCCTGGCGCAGCCCCTATTTTGAGAATTTAGCGCCAGAGATAACGCCGCGCCACGCCGATCATCTCGACACCGCAGCCCGGCAAGGCTTGGTGATACAGGGCCTTGACCAGTGGCGCGCCGCCCTGACCCAACTGGTCCAGCAAGCGGCGCGTCGAGACAAGGAAACGCCATCCTCCTCCCTCCTCATTGACGAAGCCTTCCCCCGCCCCGAGCGGCCAACCCTGCCCGAAGCCCGCGCCCTGCAAAGCGCCTTTGAAACCTTTGCAGCGCGCATCACCCCGCCCCCGCAAGCTGCGCTGCGCCAATACGCCGCCTTCGTAGAAGACCTCATCGGCGACGACCCCAAGCTAATAAAGGATGAAGGAGAAGCCGCTACTGTCCAACCTCTCTCACCCGCTCACCTGCTCACCCGCTCACCTGCTCCCCTGCTCCCCCACTCCCCTGCCGCCAGAAGTTTGGGGGTGGTCAACCGCGTCTGGGCTGTAGACGCCACTGCTCCTCGCGACATTGCCGCCCTCCGCGCTTTCAAGGACGCGCTGCGCGGTCTTGTTCTGGCCGAAGCGTCCCTGCGACAAAGCGCATTCGGGGAACCTGACGAGGAAATAACAGACGCGCCAACTATGGCTTACGCCCAATTCTATGAAGAATTGCAAGGCGCAGTTCAGGGCGCAACATACTATCTTCCCCCGCCGGAACAGCCGGACGCAGCCATCCCCGCACTCTCGGTGTTGAACGCGCGGGGACTCTCCTTTCGCGCCGCCGCCCTCATCGGTCTGGCCGAAGGGGAATTTCCGCGTCGCGAACGGGAAGACGTTTTGCTGCGAGAAGAAGACCGGCGCGCGCTGCAGCAGGCGGGTCTCGCCGCTCTGGAAACTCGTTTGCGCGGCGACGAAATCACCCTTTTCTACCACGCCGCCACCCGCGCCCGCGAAAAACTGCTCCTCTGCCGCCCCTATCTGGCCGACGACGGCCAGAAATGGGAACCCTCCCCCTACTGGGAAGAAACGCATCGTCTGGTGGGCGGTCCGATTACACACATTCGCCCGGAAGACCCCTTGCCGCTGAGCGAAGTCGCTTCGCTGCAAGAATTGGCCCGCAGCGGGGCGCTGTCTCGATACAATCTGGCCGATTTGAAGAAAGATACCTGGCTGCTATCCACAGCCAACGCCGCGCGCCTGTTACATAGCGCCGCCATCCTCCAAACGCGCCTGGCCGCGGAACCGCAAAGCCCCTTTGAAGGCGATCTGGGCAATCTGGCTGGGCAATTCTCAAACGCCTACGGCCCCGATCACGTGTGGAGTTCCAGTCGTTTGGAGGCTTACGGTCTTTGTCCGCTCCATTTCTGGCTGGGGCAAGACCTGGCTCTGGAAACGCGCCAGCCGCCGGAAGAAGGCTTTGACGTTTTCAGCCTGGGCAGTATGTACCACGAAATTCTGGAAGACGTTTACCGCCAGGTCGAAGGGGAGAAAGCGGATAGCGAACATCTGCTGGCGCTTCTGCCCCCTGTCGCCAAAAAGGTGTTTGACAAAGCGCCCAAAACCTACGGCTTTCGCCCCACGCCCCTGTGGGAAATGCAGCGCCGCGAATTAGAACAGATTGTGGCTCAAACGCTGGAAGCCCTGGCGGAAGCTACCGCCGGCAGTACGCCCCTGGCCCAAGAATTGGTTTTTGGATTAGAAGATCAACCGCCCCTGCTCGTTCGCCGCGATAACAATGAATTTCGGGTGCGCGGCTACATTGACCGGGTAGACCAGGACCCCGACGGTCGCCTGCGCATCATTGACTACAAATCAGGCTCCGCCCCCATTGCCGCCCGCGACTTGAGCGAAGGCCGTCGCCTGCAAATTGCCCTCTACGCCCTGGCCGCCCGCGACGCTCTGGGCTTTGACATCGCCGACGGCTTTTACTGGCACATCGGCTCGGCCAAAGCCAGCAGCCTCCAACTGGGTAAATTCGCCGGCGGCGTAGAGGGCGCGCTGGACGCCGCCGTTACCCACGCCTTCAATCACGTCGCCGGGGCGCGCGCCGGGCAATTCGCGCCCTCGCCGCCGCCCGCCGGCTGCCCCGGTCACTGTCCCGGAGCCAGTTTTTGCTGGCGGTACAAGGCGAAGGGATGGTA
>DUEH01000100.1 GCA_011192195.1 Chloroflexota bacterium
ATAGAAACGGGCATTGCGGGAGTGGCTTTTTTGATCCGTTTCCCCCGGTCATTGAACATCGCCCTGATCCGGCCATGCGTTTGGCCTACAACTACAACATCGCCTTGTTTCAAGGTGCCGTTTTGAACCAGCAAGGTTGCCGCCACGCCCCGTTTCTCGTCCAGTTCGGCTTCTACAACCGTTCCCTGAGCAGCGCGGTCCGGGTTGGCTTTCAGGTCGGCCACTTCTGTTGCCAGCAAGATGTTCTCCAGCAGGTCATCCATGCCAATGTTGTTAAGCGCAGAAAGAGGCACGCAGATGGTGTCGCCGCCCCAGTCTTCCGGGATCAGGTTTTCATTAGCCAGATCTTGTTTTACTTTTTCAAGGTTGGCGTTGTCTTTGTCAATTTTATTGATAGCCACCACAATGGGGACTCCGGCAGCGCGCGCGTGGCCAATAGCTTCCCTGGTTTGGGGCATTACGCCGTCGTCGGCAGCCACAACAAGAATAGCCAGGTCTGTCACCATAGCGCCTCTGGCGCGCATAGCGGTGAAGGCGGCGTGTCCGGGGGTATCTAAAAAGGTGATTTTCTTGTCATCAACGTTCACCTGATAGGCGCCGATGTGCTGGGTAATACCGCCGGCTTCCCCGTCTACCACGTTGGCGTTTCTGATGTTGTCCAGCAAAGTTGTTTTGCCGTGGTCCACGTGTCCCAGTACGGTGACAATTGGCGGCCGCGGTTTCAACTTGTCCGGGTCTTCTTCGGTAATAAATTGCTGACGCAGCGAGACAATTTTCTCAATTTCTTCTTCTACCGGCTGGACTTTTTCTTCCTGCTTCTCTTGATAGAGAACAATCTCAAAGCCCATCTCCTCGCCTACAATGGCCGCGGTATCAAAGTCAATCGTCTCGTTGATGGAAGCCATAATCCCGTTGCTCATCATCTCCTTGATGACGGCAATAGGACTCACCTCCAATCGCTCGGCCAGTTCACGCACGGTTAAGCGAGGTAAAATTTCTACAACTTTTTTTGTCTCATCAGCCATAAGTACACCCTTTCTGTTGATTGACGATTTTGGATTTTGGATTTACGATTAAAACCAAGGAATCCAAAACTACAAATCGTAAATCTTTTTTAGCGTGTGGAAAATACTGGAGTCGCCGATAACGCGGGAAGTGAGAGGGTGTTCCCACCCATATTCTCACCGCCATACGCGCCAGATGAAACCAGTTGGTCTCACAGGAAGAAACAAAGGAGGAGAAAACCTGGAGGAGGTAGAGGAGTTGAGGGAAAATGCGCAACGCTAAACCAACATTTTCGCCCCCTTTGCGTGTCCATTTGCACGCTTATTCATTTGTAACTAACCTGTAGCCTTTAAAGCTTCGCCGCATATCCAAGCCATTGTTTTATGGTGGTGGTTACGTTGTGAGTGATGGTACGCGCGCACCGTCACTTATGTTTACCACTACTTGCTTTTACAAAATTTCAGAAGCGTATTGTCTTAACGCTTCTGCATCTTGATCTGTCAAAGGCGCTTTCAACGCCCGGCCAATAATACCCCTGTCCAGCGCTTTTTGCCAACATGCAACTTGTTTACACAAATAGGCGCCCCGGCCCTGCGCTTTACCTGTCTCATCCACAACAATACGCTGTTCCGATGTTCTGACAATGCGAAGCAACGCTTGTTTGTCTTTGACTTCCCGACAAGCAATACAGGTGCGTTGGGGTCTGTGTTTCTTTTTAGGCGACATTTTACGCCTCAGTCAAGATAGTCTTCCCAATCATCTCGCGCGCGCGATTTTTTGCGTTGGCGTTTAACCACAACTTTGCCCAGATTTTCATCATATTCCAGGCGACGCGATTTGCTTTTGCCGCGCTTTTTGGAAGCCGAATCAGCTTCAGTTGTATCTTCTTCGGCTATCACCAGTTTCAGGCGCTTTTTGGGTTTCTTTTTGGGTTTGGCAGGTTCTGCCACCAGAGACTCAAGCACTGAGGGGATAGACCCGTCCGTTACGGACGTTTCATCTGTTGGCTCAGGCTCTTCTACCGCCTCAAGTTCCGCTTCCGGCTCAATGACCGGCTCTGCGGCAACAACTGTCTCTTCTTTCGCAGCAACTTCTACCGCTTCTTCTTCGGCTTCAGCCGCTTCTGCAACTTCGGATTCGTCTTCCGCCACTTCTGCAACTTCAGCTTCGATGGGGGCGGCTTCTGAAAGAAGCGCCGCTGCCTCGGCCAGCAGGTCAACGCCCATTTCATCAGCGCGCGCTTTGGCCCGCGCCGCGCGTTCTGTTTCCATCTTTTCGCGGGCAATTTGCAGTTCGGCCTTACTGACTAATCCTATCGCTTCGCTCAATAGATTTAATTCACCCGGCGACATTTCGCTGCCGTCTGCGCGTTCTTCCAGAATAGCAGAAACCAGCGAGAAGACTTCGGGGCGATTGGAAACCAACGCTTTAATCTCTTCAGAAGCGCTGGCCCTTTCTATGGCTTCTTTAACAGCCTCAACCACGCTTTTGATATCAATGCGCCAGCCGGTCAATTTAGCGGCCAGGCGGGCGTTTTGCCCTTCTTTACCAATCGCCAATGACAATTGTCTGTCAGGAACCACCACCATTGCGGTCTTATCGCCGATGATGTCATGTAGAATAACGTTCAAGACTTTGGCCGGGCTTAAGGCGTTGGCGATGAATACGCCGGTATCTGGATTCCATTCGGTAACGTCAATTTTTTCGCCGCCCAATTCATTGACAATACTTTGAATACGCACGCCGCGCATGCCCACGCAAGAGCCAACCGGATCAACGCCCTCTTGCAAAGCGGCAACCGCCACTTTTGAGCGATGACCGGCTTCGCGGGCAATGGCTTTGATCTCAACGGTTCCGTTGTAAATTTCCGGCACTTCCACTTCCAGCAAGCGCCGCAACATATTTCGGTGGGTGCGCGACAGGACAATCTGCGGGCCGCGCGGAGTTTTGTTCACTTCCGCCACGTAAGCGCGCAGGCGCTGATTAGGCATGTACCGTTCGCCGGGGATTTGTTCTGAACGGGGCAGAACGGCTTCGACGTTTCCCAAAGCGATGATCACCTGATTGGGAGTTGCCTTCTGCACAGTGCCGTTGATGATTTCCCCTTCGCGCTCAACGTAGGTTTTATACAAGGCTTCTCGTTCAGCCTCTCTGATGCGCTGCAAAATAACTTGTTTGGTGGTTTGGGTGGCAATGCGACCAAAATCCGACGGCGTGCTTTCAACTTGCACCACGTCTTCCAGAGCTGCCTCCGGGTCAATCTGCCGAGCGACGTCCAGACTGATCTCGTTTTTGTCGTCAAAGATGTCCTCAACCACTTCCTTTTCGACAAAGATACTTATTTCGCCTGTGTCCTGGTCTATCTTTGCCGTTACAGAATTACCCCCGTAATTGCGTTTATACGCTGATACCAGGGCCACTTCAACGGCCTCTAAAACAACTTCTACCGATAATTGACGTTCATGGCAAACCTGGTTGATCGCCATCATGAAATCATTTCTCATGATGCTTTATGCCTCCTGCATTATCAAACGCTTAAAAATCCACCTGCAAAAAGAAAAGTGGGGGTTGCCCACTTTTCAATGAAAGAACTTTAACTGTAATACAGCCGCATTATACTCCCAGGGAGAAAGATTGGCAAGTAGACGTATTCAGTGAATACCAATTGGATGAATTTAATTACCAATGTAAGCCGGCTTACAGTTGAGCCGCCAGCGCTGCGCCCACAATACCGGCTTCATTGCGAAGTTGCGCCGGAATAACGGGCGTTCGACGGGTTAGCAAGGGAAGAAACTTTTCGTGTCGCTTGCTAACGCCGCCGCCAATGATAAACAAATCCGGCGAAAACAGAACTTCCAGGCGCGCCAAATACTCATCCACGCGAACGGCCCATTCCGCCCAACTCAATTTCTTCTTCTTCCGAACCTGGGCGGAAGCGCGCAATTCGGCGTCTTTACCGCGCACTTCCAGATGTCCTAACTCTGTGTTGGGGACAAGTTGCCCGCCGGTAAAGATAGCGCTGCCAATCCCCGTCCCAAAGGTTAAAATTATCACCACGCCCTGTTGCCCCTTACCCACGCCAAAGGTCATCTCCGCTATCCCGGCAGCGTCGGCGTCGTTGAGCAGCAGCAGCGGTAATCCGGTTTTTTGCTGCAACAAAGTCTCTCCGGGCGCGTCGATCCAGGACTTATCCACATTGGCCGCCGAGCGCACAATACCGTTCTGTACTACCGCCGGAAAGGTGCAGCCTATTGGCCCGCGCCAGCCAAAATGCCGCGTCAATTGCGCCACCACATCACCCACTG
>DUEH01000101.1 GCA_011192195.1 Chloroflexota bacterium
CGCAAGTAGGGTTTTCCCACCCCTCAACGGGTATATTCCCCCATAGACAATCAATCCACAAACAAATAAAATAGAGCATGAGGTAATTCAGATTATGTCTGAGATGATCACCGCGTCTGAAAATATGCTCAATGCCTTCCAGTCTATGGAATTTACCCGAGACCTGGAAGCGCAGCACCTGGTAAAACTGGCCTCGATGGCAACTAAAGCGACATTTGAAGCGGGTGAAACCATTTTCCGCGAGGGCGACGCAGGTAGAATGATCTACCTGATTCAAGAAGGGCGCGTGGGCATCTACATTCGTGTGCCAAATCGCGGCCTGGTGACTCTACTCACCGTTGAGCCGGGCAGGTTGCTTGGCTGGTCATCCCTGTTCCCGCCACACCATAAAACCGCCGACGCGCGAGCCATTGTTTTCACCCAATCCATCGCTATAGACGCCGCGCAGTTGTGGGATGCGTGTCGGGCGGATCATGATCTGGGGTACACCATTATGCAGCAGGTAGCCGAGGCTATCACCAGTCGCCTCATAGCCACTCGCTTACAGTTGCTGGGTATTTCTACGCCAACTCAATTGTAGCGCAAACTGTTACGCTTCGCGCGCGCGTAGCGAATCAAACTGACAGTTTTATCTACATAAAAAAGGAGGATTTGTCATGAATCTATCAAGAAGACAGTTCATCAAACTGGGAGGGACGGCCTCGGCGTTGGTTGTTGCCAGCGCAGACCGCAAACCTGCGATGGCCGCCGCTCCCAAGCCATCGCAGGTCAAATGGACCAAGGAAACCGCCACTATTTGTCCTTATTGCGCCGTAGGTTGCGGTATGATTGTAGGGTCCGCCAACGGCAAGGTGGTCAATATCGAAGGCGACCCCGACCATCCCATCAATCATGGCGCCTTGTGCAGCAAAGGCGGCACTTTAAGCCAGTTAGCCAACAGCGACCGCCGCATTACTAAACCAATGTATCGAGCGCCCGGATCCGCTGAATGGCAAGAAGTAGAATGGGATTGGACGCTGGATAACATTGCCCAGCGCATCAAAAAGACGCGCGACGAAAGCTGGATTGAAACCGACAGCCAGGGACGCATTGTGCGCCGCACCGAAGCAATCGCTTCAGTTGGCAGCGCCGCCCTTGACAATGAAGAGTGCAGCCTGCTGGTCAAGGCGCTGCGTTCCATGGGCCTGGTGTACATTGAACACCAGGCGCGGATATGACACTCCGCTACAGTTGCGGCTCTGGCAGAGTCGTTCGGTAGAGGAGCAATGACCAATCACTGGATTGATATTAAAAACAGTGACGTGATTTTGATTATGGGTTCCAACGCCGCCGAAAATCACCCCATTTCCTTCAAATGGGTGACGCAGGCGATGGAAAATGGCGCAACTTTAATTAGCGTAGACCCGCGTTTTACCCGCACATCGGCCAAAGCCGATATATACGCTCCCATTCGCTCCGGGGCGGATATCGCTTTTCTGGGCGGGCTTGTCAAATACATTCTCGATAATGAGCTTTATCACAAAGAATACGTGGTTGAACACACCAATGCGGCCTTCCTCATTAACCCCGAATTTAGTTTTGACGCCGGCGTGTTCAGCGGTTACGACGCCGCCAAACGAAAGTACGACAAATCAACCTGGACATACCAGACCGACGCCGACGGTATCCCCAAAGAAGACCCCACCTTGCAAGACCCCAATTGCGTCTTCCAATTGCTAAAAAAACATTACGCCGAGTATGACCTGGATACCGTGTCCGGCGTAAGCGGCACACCCAAAGCAGACTTGCTTAAAATTTACGAAGCTTTTGGGTCAACCGGAAAACCGGACAAAGTTGCCACAATAATGTACGCTATGGGTTGGACGCAGCACACCTACGGCACGCAAAACATTCGCACGGCGGCTATTGCTCAATTGTTGCTGGGAAATATCGGGCGTGCCGGCGGGGGCATCAACGCCCTGCGCGGCGAAAGCAACGTGCAAGGCTCCACCGACCACTGCTTGCTCTTCCACATTTTGCCCGGTTATCTCAAGCCGCCAAGCGCCAGGTACGAAACACTGGAAGCCTATCTGAAGGCTTACACGCCCAGCTCCAATGACTCTAAAAGCGCCAACTGGTGGCAGCACTATCCCAAATACGCCGTCAGCCTGTTCAAATGGATGTACGGCGAAAACGCGACGCCGGAAAATGAATTTGGCTACCAATGGTTGGGTAAACTGGATGACGGCGCTAACTATTCGTGGCTGTCTATGTTTGAGTCAATGTACGCCGGCAACATCAAGGGCTTTTTTGCCTGGGGACAAAACCCGGCGGTGGGCGGCTCTAACGCCAATATGAACCGCAAGGCTATGGAAAACCTGGACTGGATGGTGGCCGTGAACCTGTGGGATACGGAAACATCCAGCTTTTGGGAGCGCCCCGGCGTAAACCCGGCAGACATCAAAACCGAAGTCTTCTCCCTGCCGGTGGCGGCCTCGATGGAGAAAGAGGGCAGCATCACCAACTCCGGTCGCTGGGGACAGTGGCGTTGGAAAGCGATAGACCCGCCCGGCGAAGCCAAAGCCGACAGTTGGATCATCAATTCCCTGATGATTCGCCTGCGCAAACTCTATGCAGCCGACGCCGGCCCCAACCCCGATCCCATCCTTAAACTGGCCTGGAACTACGGCGAAGGCGAAGTGGACGCGCATCAAGTAGCCAAAGAAATTAACGGCTGGGCCCTAAGCGACGTAAAAGACGCCGACGGCAACGTGATTGTCGCCGCAGGCAAGCAGGTCAAAAACTTTACCCAACTGCGCGACGACGGCAGCACCGCCAGCGCCAACTGGCTCTATTCCGGCAGCTACAACGAAGACGGTAACATGATGTCCCGGCGAGATAACACCGATTACCATCCCGCCGGTATTGGGCTGGTCAGCAAATGGGGCTGGGCCTGGCCCGTAAACAGACGTATCATCTACAACCGCGCTTCTTGCGATGCGCAAGGGAAACCCTTTGATCCCAAGCGTTTCACCGTTCGCTGGAACGGCGAAAAATGGGAGGGCGATGTGCCTGACGGCGGTTGGCCGCCCGATGCCAAACACGCCTTCATTATGAAACCGGAAGGACACGCCCGCATCTTTGGCGCCGGTCGCGCCGACGGGCCCTTCCCCGCCCACTACGAACCGTGGGAAAGTCCGGTTGATAACGCCATCTACCCGGAGCAAAACATTAGCCCCGCCTTTAAATTGTGGGATTCAGAAATGGATCAACGGGGCGCGCCGGATAAATATCCTTTGGTGGGAACCACTTATCGCGTTTCCGAGCATTGGCAAACCGGCGCAATGACCCGTAACCTGCCCTGGTTGGCAGAAATGCAGCCCGATATGTTTGTAGAAATGAGCGTTGAGCTGGCGGCTGAAAGAGGTATTGAGAACGGCGAAAAAGTCATTGTTGAAGGCGCGCGTGGCTCCATTGAATCTGTGGCTGTGGTCACCAAACGGATAAAGCCCTTCAACATAAACGGGCAGGTGGTTCATCAGGTTGGATTACCCTGGCATTGGGGCTACAAGGGATTGGTTACCGGCGACAGCGCTAATGAACTAACCCCACCCGTCGGCGATGCCAACACAATGATTCCCGAAACCAAAGCATTCCTATGCAATATCAAGAAAATAGCGTGAGGAGGTGAAAAATGTCTAAAGCAATGTTGATAG
>DUEH01000102.1 GCA_011192195.1 Chloroflexota bacterium
CTGTTGATTTGGACGTAGATAAACTAAATTCCATTATGTGTTATCCTCACTTTATAGAGTTGTTTCGATACCTGACGTTTGATACATTACTACAGACGAAACGGCTTGACAAATCTTACTTTGAAGAAGACTTTTTGCAGCACGCCTTTTTTGCGTTAAAATGCAGAGGGAGAATGAAAGAGGCTCGTAGTTAGCCACGTAGCGACAGCGAAGTGGCGTGTCACATCGGGACTCCACTACGTTACGTACCTCACTACAAACCATCTATTTTCAAGGGGACAGTCGGCAGAATGCAAGAGCTAATCGGAACAAATCTAGGCCCATACAACATCATCAAGCAAATTGGCGTTGGCGGAATGGCGACAATTTTCAAGGCTCATCAGACCAGCCTTAACCGAGACGTGGCCTTGAAGGTGCTGCCGCCTCATCTTGCCAAAAACGCCGATTTCACCGAACGCTTCAAACGCGAGTCCCAGGCCATCGGCAGCCTGCACCACCCCAATATTTTGCCGGTATACGACTCCGGACAAGATAAAGGCTACAGCTATCTGGTGATGCGCTACGTTCCCAACGCCGTCACTCTGGGCGATTTAATGAAGCAGTCGCTGGAAACAGAACAGGTTAAGCGCATCATTAGTCAAATTGCCGCCGCGCTTGATCACGCTCATCAAGCCGGCATCATCCATCGAGACGTGAAGCCGAGCAACGCGCTGCTGGATAAGCGTTGGGTTCTGTTGAGCGATTTTGGTCTGGCGAAAATGGTGGGCAGCTCATCTAAGTTGACCGCCACCGGCGCAGGAATGGGCACGCCCGCCTATATGTCGCCGGAACAAGGAATGGGTGAAAAGGTAGACCATCGCACCGATATTTACTCGCTGGGCATTATCTTGTATGAGATGCTCACCGGGCAGGTTCCCCATCAAGCCGAAACGCCCATCGCCACGGTGATGAAGCGCCTCAACGAAGCGCTCCCTTCGCCCCGAAGCCTCAACCCCGATATTTCGGCAGCGGTTGAGCGGGTTTTGCTCAAGGCGCTGGCCTTTGATCCGGCCAATCGCTATGACAACGCGGGCGAAATGGCGGAAGCGCTGCAAAACGCCTTCAACGCCCCGTCAATGCCCGCTTCAGTCACTCACAACAAAATCGAAGATGGTGTTGCGCAACCTGATCCCACCCGCGTTAGCAAATCCCCACCGGCGCCGGTTGTCACAGACGCGCCTGACGCAGCGCCGCTTCAAGCCCCTTTCTCCAGGTCTCGCAGCGCTTTTGAGATTACGGTACTGGTAATTCTGGGACTTTTCAGTATATGCAGTATTATCACTTTCCCCTTTTTGGCGGCCAGTTCCGTGGGGATTGATTTTGCTGGAATATCTTTGGGGCTGGGGATGTTGGCAACCAGCGCAAGCGCAATGGCGATGATCTGGTTTCGCAATAGAAGCAGGTCGGTCTCAGGAAAACTGAAAATTTCTATTTTGCTCTGGTTTATTGGGGCTATGATTGTAACAATGGGGGGATTTACCGTCTTCACTCCCGGCAGCTCTATGTCCTTTTGGCAAAACCTGGGGTTTTCTACCACGTTCTGTCTTGCGCCGGGCAGCTTAATAGCCCTGGCGGGAGCAGCCCTTTACTTTCGTGAATACAGGCAAAGTCAACAGGCCGAAACGCGGGCCAGAATGGCCGCTTTTGATGCCGTAGAAGCCATCCAAAGCCGCGCCGGCAAACTAAAACGCGCCGAAGAGTACGTAGACCACGTTGATAAATTCATCAAAAACAATAAAAGCCGATTATACATCGAACAGATGACCCCTCTCAGCCAAAAGCTGCGCATGTGGAAAAAAAACTTACACCAATTAGTTGAACGCTTGAACGCCTTTGACACTAACCCCATCATCCAGCGCGATATAGATGAAGCTCCCGCAAAAATAGCCCGGCTGCAAAAACAACTCGCAACAGAGACCGACCCCCTTGTTCGCGCTCAAATTGAAGAGACCCTTCGGGGAGTTGAGGAACATCAGACCCACCTGAAGGTACTGAGCAATCAAATGCGGGGCGCCGAATTCGATCTTGATGAGAGTCTGGCAACGATGGGAACAATTTACTCGCAATTGCAGCTCTTCAGCGCCAAAGAAATTGACAGCAGCCGCGCCCGCCGACTCTCCGACGATATTGACGAAGAGGGGAATCGCCTGGATGATTTGCTGGCCGCGATGGATGAGGTTTATAACGAATGACAGCAACGCAATTCACATTCAAACAAAGAGTCTTTGCCTGGGGAGTACATCTTTTCACTGCCAGCGGAGTGATATGGGGCTTTTTGGCTATTCAGGCGACTCAACGGCATCAGTGGTGGATGCTTGCCGCCTGGGGCGCGTTAGCAATGCTGATAGACGGCTTTGACGGAATATTGTCCAGAAAAGCGCGGGTAAGAGAAGTAATTCCCCAAATTGATGGCTCGCTGCTGGATAATATGGTTGACTATTTCACATACGTTATTGTGGCCGCCTTCTTTCTGTACGAAGCCAAATTAGTTCCTCCCCCCTTTTTACTGGCAGCGGCAATTCTGATGATGCTCACTTCTGCCTACCAATTTTCTCAGGTTGACGCCAAAACAGAGGAACATTACTTCAAAGGGTTTCCTTCTTACTGGAATCTGGTGGTCTTTTATATGTTCATTTTACAAACCAACCCCTGGCTCAACCTGCTGGCAATTGTCATTTTTGCGATCCTGATTTTTGTCCCCATCTTCTACGTTTACCCTTCCAGAACCCTAAGACTACGACGCCTGACCCTCTCGCTAACCTTGCTGTGGGGCGTAGTAACCGTTGTAATCATCACCCAATTTCCACACCCGCACCCGGTACTGGTGTGGCTTTCGCTGCTGTACGTGGTGTACTATTTTGCTATCAGCATCTACAATACGCTCCAACGCCGCGCTGGTTAACTGGCTATCCCAAACAAAAAAATATATCGCTTGACAATATTATCGCTTCGTGATACTATTTTAGCGTGATTAAATCGTTCGCTTCCAGAGAAACCGAAAAAATATTTCGCGGCAAAGTCTCAAAAAAACTACCGTTTGATATTCAAAAAACCGCCCGTCGAAAATTATTGTATTTGGATGACGCTGAAAATTTACAAGATTTGCTGGCCCCTCCTGATAACAGGCTGGAAAAACTTCGCGGAAATCGCGTCGGGCAATACAGTATTCGGATCAATGGCCAATGGCGGATTTGTTTTGAGTGGGGCGTTCAGGAAGCGCGAGAAGTGGAGATAGTTGATTATCATACTTAAGGATAAAAAAATGGAAGAAAGACTCCCGCCAGTGCATCCTGGTGAAGTATTGCTAGAAGATTTTATGAAGCCATTAGGGTTAAGCCAATATCGTTTAGCCAAAGATATGGGTGTGCCAGCTCTGCGTATCAGTCAAATTGTCAACGGGAAACGCGCGGTAACGGTCGATACAGCGATGAGATTGGGCCGATATTTTGGAACGAGTGCGGCAGTGTGGTTACGGTTACAAGTGAGATATGATCTTGAAGTAGCAGAAGGAAAGATGCGAGATAAGATAAACCGCGAAGTCAAAGTGCGGCAACCGCTGAAAGATTATCAGGAAAGCAGCCTCGTGGTATAGTCGAATAAGAAACGCTGGCTTAACCACTACCAAATTTGGATATACTGAGCCTCAACCTCCCAATCTCTAATATCCCAATTTGCTAACGGACACCTTTTAAATTTGACTTTGATCTCGCTAACAAAATTGTATTCTAGCGATCTGACCGCCGACGGCTGACCGTCGACCGCCGGGATACGTTAAACAAGCTGATTTTTACGGCGGTCTACCGTCTGCAGTCTGTGGTCAGGTCTTCAGAAAGCAGTTTTGCCGCCGAAACCGGTGTCAAATCCGAAGGGTGTTCGTTAGCAAAACCGTTGATAACACCTTATGGATAATAATACCCCCACCCGCTTATCCCGCCAAAATAATCAAGAAACCGTCCGACTAACGCTGATTGTAGCGGTTGCCATTGGCCTGTCCATTATGGGAGACACGTTGATGTACAGCCTGCTCCCGCTGGAAGCGGGCAATCTGGGCATTGCCTTGCCTCTGGTAGGAGTGCTGTTAAGCGCTAATCGGCTGGTGCGGCTATTTTCAAATACCTGGATCAGCGCAGTATTCAAGCGATTTGGGCCGCGCCTGCCTTTTGTAATCGCCACAATTTTAGCTTTGCTTACAACCAGCCTCTACGGCATTGGCTGGGGATTTTGGGTTTTCCTGCTGGCTCGCATTGGCTGGGGAATAGCCTGGTCCGGTCTGCGGCAGGGAGGTTATGAAGCGGTAGGCTTGGCAGACGACGCGCTGAAAGGACGCTTGATGGGCGCGCTATGGGGCATAGTTCGGCTGGGGAGCGCCATCAGTGTCACGGCAGGAGGCTATTTGCGCGATCGCTTCAGCTATCGGGTCAGCGTGGGCGCTGTTTCCGCTTTCACCGCTCTGGCTATTCCCCTGGCTTTTGCGCTGCGCTGGCCTTCGACACCCGCTCCAAGTCAAGAGGAAAAGCCGCCATCCCCTCTGGCTGGGTGGCAAATGAGCCAACATACGCCCGCTCAACGCTGGATGCTGATAGTTGGATTTCTGGATGCCGCACTGGAAGGAATTTTGCTCTCGACAGTGGCCCTTTTTTTGACCCGGCAATTGGACGACAGTAATCATCTGGTCTTATTTGGTATGGGGATGGGCGCAACAACCGGACTATTGCTCAGCGTGCGCTTTTTAGCCGATTTGCTATTTGGCCCCTTGCTTGGCGCGCTGGCCGACAAACTGGGCAAAACAACGACCGCCTTTTTGCTGTCCGCCACACTATTAGCAGGACTCATTGGCGCAGTAAAATCACCCGATGCCTGGATACTGTTTTTTCTGGCGCTGGTGTTTATCTGTAGAGCCGGTCTATTTGTAACCTTAAGCGCCGCCGCCAGCAGCGCCGCCGTCCGTTCTAAATCGCCTCACTTATTTGTGGGAGTTTACACTACCTCGGCTGATGCGGGGCTGGCTGTGGGGCCGCTTTTGGCTTATTCATTAAGCGGCGCAATTAGCCTGCCCACCCTGTATGTGGCGGGCGGCAGTCTGCTGCTTGCCGCCGTGTGGAGATTCTGGCAAGTGGAGCGGCAGCAATCACCCTCTCATCATCCCCTGCAACGCTAACCAATCAATTTGCGGTGTACCCAACTTTTGAGCCTTAGTGAATTTACTCCCGCCGGGATTTTCGCCGATGAGCAGGTAGCTGGTCTTGCCGGTCACGCTGCCGGTCACTTTGCCGCCCGCCGCTTCGATGGCAGCTTTGGCTTCGCTACGGGTAACGCCGGGCAGGGTTCCGGTAATGACAAAAGTCAAGCCGCTCAAAGGCTGCGCTTTTTCTATGGGCGATGGTCTGGCGGCGACAAAGTTCAACCCCGCGTCTTTGAGTTTCGCTAAAATAGCCTGATGCTCAGGCCGCCGAAACCAATCGTAAACCGAAACGGCAATACGCGGCCCCACCCCGTCAATGGCTTCCAGCGTTTCCACATCGGCGGCGGCAATGGCTTCCAGCGAATCAAAATGCGTCAGCAGCAGGCGCGACACTTCGCGGCCCACAAACCGAATGCCCAAGGCGGTGAGAACGCGCTCCAGCGGTTGCGCTTTACTGGCCTCGATGCCCTTGAACAGGTTATCCACCTTCTTTTCCTTAAAGCCTTCCAGCGCCAACAACTTGTCTCTATTCAAATAGTAAACGTCGGCAATGTCTTTGATAAACCCCTTGTCTACAAAAAGCCTGGCATTTTTAATCCCAAAGCCTTCAATATCCATTGCCGCGCGCGAAACAAAATACTCCACCCGCCGCACCAACTGCGCGGGGCAGGCCGCGTTCACGCAAAAAACCGCCACTTCATCTTCCGGGAA
>DUEH01000103.1 GCA_011192195.1 Chloroflexota bacterium
AACCTGCTCGACATTCCCGCCTGCGCCGACCTTTTTTGCGCGTTGGGGCATCAAGTGGCAGGCGAAGCGCCCCCGCTTCACAAGCCGCGTTACCACTTCGACTATCCCGGTTCCACCCACGGCTTCACACATCGGAATAACGGCAAAGGGCGAATTATCTCAATTACAAATTACGAATTACAAATTACGAATTACGACGTGGATGACCGGCGGTCAGTGGTCGGCGGTCAGCGGTCGGTCAGCGGTCTGCAAGTGTCCGTTCGCAAGCTGGGCAAAAAGGGCGAAGTTCGCCTGTACGTCAAAACCGCCTATCGCCCCGCTGAACTGAGCGCCAATTACTACGGCGCCAGTTTCAGCGCCAAAATTGCGCCCGGCCAACAGATGCGGGCGCGCCTCTATCTCCCCCCCGACGCGCCGGAACAGCTTTTAGCCGCTCTCTACGTCTGGGATGACAATAGCGGCCAAAGTTACCAAAACGTCGGCCATCCCTTGCAGCCCGGACAGTGGCATGAACTGAGCTACCAGATTCCTGTCCTACACAACGCCTGCCTCACCGAAGCGGGGTTGGTTTTCCGCAATTTGGGCCAGCCGTGGACCGGCTCTATCGTACTGGATTACCTGGATTGGGATGGAACGCCCCGCTACAGCAGCGACTTCAGCAAAGAACGTCCTGAATACGGCGCTATCAGCCAATGGACCACTTTGCGCGGCTACTGGCGGCTGGAAGGTGGCGCGTATCACGGCAGCGGCCCCGGCGTCAACGAAAGCTACAGCGGCGACATCGAATGGCGCGATCACACGCTGACCGTTCGGCTGGTTCCCCTGCTGGGCGATTATCACAACATCAACCTTCGCGTACAAGGCGCGTTGCGTTCCTACGCCGTCGGCCTGGCTCCCGGGCAAAAACTGACCCTCTACAAAAACGCGGGCGGCTACCAAGCCGTCGCCAGCGCAGATTTTCCCTGGCGGCATCATCGGCCTTACACCCTCAGTCTGACTGCCGAGGAGAATCACCTGACCGTAAAAGTTGACGGAGAAACCAAACTGGAATGGTGCGATCAGGAGATTCCCTACCTGCATGGCCAAATCGGTCTGTCCAACTTTGCCGCTTGCCATACGCGCTATGAATCTGTTGAAATAGAACCAGTCCACAAAGAGAGGTAGTAGTATCAGTAGACCGAATGAGGGTGGGGTTACAAAGTAAGTGATGACATAACGAGATCCTGCGATATCCCCCGGAATTTTTGCTCAGGTACTTATCAGTAGACCGAATGAGTTTGTCTATGCTCGTATCCGCGTAGAACCGGAGCGCTTCACGGAACCGCCTGGAGCGAACGATTGTGGACTACTGAGTATCGAATTGTCATTTACGATGAGGGCGCAAGCCTGTCCTGACCGAAGGCGCCAAAGGGTTTGACAGCAGTTGTTTTTTATGATAGACTACTCGCAATCGTTTGCGCAATCGTTTGCGAGTAGTTTTTTTTCGGATAATACAACTTGGAGGTGCATTATCGCAACGATGCGAGATGTTGCGGAAAAAGCCGGGGTTTCAATTACGTCGGTGTCGCATTTTATTAACAACACCCGCCCCATCAGCGATTCCCTGAAAGAACAGATTGAACTGGCGATGACCGATCTCGATTTTCAACCCAATGCCCTGGCGCGCAGTTTGCGCTTGAAGCAGACTAAAAGCGTAGGCATAATCGTTCCTGACAGCGCCAACCCCTTCTTTGCCAATGTGACCCGTAGCATAGAAAAAGCGCTTTTTGCCAATCAGTACAACGTTATTTTGGGCAATTCCGATGGCGATTTGGATCGCGCTCTGTTGTATCTCAAGG
Source organism: Chloroflexota bacterium (assembly GCA_011192195.1). Taxonomy (GTDB): domain Bacteria; phylum Chloroflexota; class Anaerolineae; order 4572-78; family 4572-78; genus DUEH01. The sequence continues at coordinate 1,839 of DUEH01000103.1, forward strand.
TAATGACCGAGCGACAGGTTGACGGCTTGATATTTATTGACGTAGGCGCTTCCGGTGATGTGTTGAACGCCGCTTTGCGCAGTTTGAATATTCCAGTGATCCTGATTGACCGCATTGTGCCGGGCGTTGAGGTTGATTATGTGACCGTCACAAATATTCGGGGCGGCTTCGATGCGACGCAGCACTTGATCTCATTGGGACACCGTCGCATTGCCTGCCTCACCGGGCCGCGAGGCTTAACCGCCAGCATGGATCGCGTGGCTGGTTATCGTCAGGCGTTAAGCGAAGCAGACCTCCCTCTGGACGAAAACCTGATTTATACCGGGGATTTTCAATTTGAGAGTGGTTACGATGGCGCCCGCCAATTGCTGAACCTGTCGCCACGACCCACTGCTATTTTCGCTTGCAACGATCTGATGGCTGTTGGGGTAATGCGAGCCGCCGCTGAACTGGGAATTGTCGTCCCAAGCGAATTATCGGTGGTTGGCTTTGATGATATTCCGCTGGCTAAATTCAGCGCTCCCGCTCTGACCACCATCGCCCAGCCCACTGAACAAATCGGTATTTTGACGGCCAATCGCTTCCTAAAGCGTATGCAAAATCAGGATTTACCCCCGGAACAACAGATTTTAGAGACTGAATTACTCATCCGGCAGACGACTGCTCCCGCACTAACAAAGAGAGGATAGCATTAATGACAGAATCGATTATAACCGTTGTTGGCAGTTTGAATATGGATTTAGTGGCCCGTTCGCCGCACATTCCCCAACCGGGCGAAACAATCATTGGCGGAGAATTGTACACGCTCCCTGGCGGTAAAGGAGCCAATCAAGCCGTGGCTGCCGCGCGATTGGGCGCCGCCACCGCAATGGTGGGCAGGGTAGGGCAAGATGCCTTTGCCGCCCCGCTGTTGGAAAATCTTGCCGCAGCCAATATCGATTATACCTTTGTGCAACAGGATGCCGCCAACGCCACCGGCGCAGCCTTGATTGTGGTTGATGATGCCGGCGAAAACAGTATTGTGGTCACTCCCGGCGCTAACCATCAACTCTCTCCCGCCGATGTTGTTGCGGCAGAAGCGGTCATTGCCGGCGCTAAAGTATTGCTGCTGCAACTGGAAATTCCGCTGGAAAGCGTTATCAAAGCGGCGCAATTGGCGCAAGCGCGCGGCGTCACAGTCATCCTTAATCCGGCCCCGGCGCAAGCGCTGCCACCCGAATTGCTGCACGCAGTTGATATTCTTGTCCCTAACGAAACCGAGACCGAAATACTGACGGAAATGCCGGTCAATAATCAAACTGAGGCGGAGGCGGCAGCCGCCAACCTCCGCGATCAAGGCGTTGCCACTGTCATCCTGACCTTGGGATCCCGAGGGGCGCTGTTGGTTGATGGCAATCAGAGAGCGCTGATACCGCCTTTCAGCATCACTCCGGTCGATACGACTGCTGCCGGAGATGCCTTTGCGGGGGGACTTGCCGTGGCTCTGGCTGAAGGGCGAGCGCTGCCGGAAGCGGTTCGTTGGGGTAACGCAGCCGGCGCGCTGGCTGCCACCAAATTAGGCGCGCAGCC
>DUEH01000104.1 GCA_011192195.1 Chloroflexota bacterium
CCACAACGCGGTGGATGTGATGCTCGACCATCAATTTTGCCACCTCGTCCAGAGTGGTTTCAGGACTGACCGTGATGACCCTGCCGCTCATAAATTGTTCAACTGATTGCGCTGCCCAGTCATCGTTTTCCAGTCGCGCTCTCAGCAGGTCAGTGCGGGTGATGATGCCAACCAGGTATTCATTTTCGTCTCTCACCCCCAACGCGCTGATGTCTTCTTCCACCATTTTACGCGCCGCTTTCAGCAGCGATGAGCTTGCTTTACAGCAGTAACAGCCGTAGCGTTTGGCTTCCAATACTGTGCGGTTCATTTTTGCCTCCTGAGTTTGTCAAACGACCGCCGACGGCTGACCGTTGACCGCCGTTAATTCCTGCTCTAGCCGGTTCCGTGAACCGGCGGTCCGCTGAAGACGCGAGGCACAGACCCGCTGCGAGCATCAAGTGTCACGGCGGTCGGCGGTCGGCCAGCGGCCGTCGGCCGTCGGCCGTCAAGTTTATTCCACCACCCCTGCATCAACCATAGCCAAATAAATTTTCTCGGCGGAGAAGGGCGGCCCTTCCAGCCGAATACCTACCGCGTCGTAAATAGCGTTGCCCAGCGCGGCGATGGTGGGAACCATCGGGTGTTCGCCGACGCCGCGCGCGCCCCAGGGACCGTCTTCCTGCGGCACTTCCACGATGATACTTTCGATGGGGAAGGCGATGTCCGGCGCAGAGGCGATGCGGTAATCTACAAAGCTGGGGTTTTGCATGACGCCTTCCTTGAGCTGCATCTCTTCATACACGGCGGAACTGACGCCCTGCACCGTCCCCCCTTCAATTTGCGCCCTGACCAGGTCCGGGTTGATGGCCTTGCCTACGTCGAAGGCGGAGGCGGCTTTGATGATGTCCAGTTTGCCGGTATCCAGATCAATTTCCACTTCAAAAGCTTGCGCGCCGGTGGTAAAATGAACCACGGCCCGGTCGCCCTGGCCTGTTTCCGCATCAAGGCCGGTGACGTAGGTGGGCATAAACTTGCCCCGACCGATGATCGGTCCGCCAATCCAGCCGTTAAAATTCTCTTTGGGCATCCCGTAAATCACAATGTCTTGCAAAGGCGTTTCCTGTTCGCTTTTGTAAGAGACCACTATGCCGTTGACAATATCCAGGTCTTCGGGGTCTTCTTCCCAGGCTTCGGCTACCATCTCCAGAATTTGCCGGCGAGCGTCTTTGGCGGCAGCAACTACCGCGTTGCCCATACTCCACGTCAACCGGCTGGCGACGGTTTGCCATTCGTAGGGGCTGTATTGGGTGTCTACTTCGGCGATGCGCACCCATTCGTAGGGAATACCCAGCGCGGCGGCGGCCATTTGCGCGGCTACTGTAAAAGCGCCCTGACCGATTTCCTGCCCGCCGACTCCCAGGGTGGCCGTGCCGTCTTCATTCATTTCCAGCCAGGCGCTGGAGCCGGGGTTGGGGGGCATAGCGGGCGCTTTCCACATCAGGGCGATGCCTTTACCGCGTCGTTTATTGGACGCGCCGGGCGCAGAGTCTTGGCCCCAGCCGATGGCTTCGGCAACCTTGACTACGCACTCTTCCGCGCCGGTGGGGTGCATCGTCATCCCGGTGGACAGGATGTCGCCGCCCTGCACCACGTTTTGGCGATGAAATTCCACCTTGTCCAACCCGATTTTCTCGGCCAGTTCATCCATACACTGCCCGATGCCGGCGTGCAATTCCGACATTCCAAAGCCGCGATACGCGCCGCCGATGGGGTGGTTGGTGTAAATGCAGTAGCTATCCGTTTTTACGTTGGGAATGTCGTAGGGGCCGGTGCTGCTGTAGCCTGCGGCGCGGGTGATGTTGACGCCGTATTCGGTGGACGCGCCGCCGTCCCAGTACATCGTATTTTCCATCGCCAGCAGATTGCCCTTGGCGTCGCAACCGACTTTGAGATTGATGACCAATCCCTGCCGTACGAAGTTGGTGTAAAATTCCTCTTCGCGGGTCAGCAAGAGTTTCACCGGCCGGCCTTTGGTTTTGGCGGCAATGGCTACGGGCATCGCTTCCATTGTGACGCCCGCCTTGCAGCCGAAACCGCCGCCCACGTAGGGCGCAATAACCCGCATATCGCTCTGGGAGATGCCCAGGGTCTTGGCGATGAGGTTTCGCTGGGCAAAGGGTGACTGCGACGAGGCCCAGAGGGTGGTTTTGCCTGTGGCGTCTACCTGAGCCACGGCCACGTGCGGCTCGATGGGTACGTGCTGGACGTGAGGGATACGGAATTTGCGCTCGACGATGGCGGCGCACTGTTCCCACGCGCCCTCCACGTCTCCCTTGCGAATTTTGAAGTGGTTGGCAATGTTAGTTCCCGCTTTGGGGAAGATGAAGTTGGGGACCTCGTAGTTTTCCAGGTCCGGGTGGATGAGCGGCGCTTCGGGCGTTGCGCCGTATTCGGGGTCGAAGACCGGTTCCAGCGCTTCGTATTCCACCTCGATCAGGGTAAGCGCCTTTTCGGCCACTTCCTCGCTGACAGCGGCCACGCCCACTACAGCTTCGCCCACAAAGCGCGCGCGATCCCTGGCGAAGATGTGCTTGTCTTTCAGGTACAAGCCAATGTGACCGGGGAAATCGTCGCCGGTGACAATCGCTTTCACGCCGGGCAACGCTTCCGCTTTGCTCACGTCAATGGACTTGATGAGGGCGTGAGGGTGCGGGCTGCGTTTGATGCGGGCGTAGAGTAAATCATTGCCAAAGCGAATATCGTCGGCGTAGATGGCCGCGCCCGTCACTTTTTCGTAGGCGTCCAGGCGTGGGACGCTTTTTCCGATGAGGTCGGGGGTTTTTGTTTTGGTTGTTGACATAAGCTGTCTCCTTAAACCTAAAATTACGTTGTCATAGGTTGGTAGGTATGAATATGAGAACTATTTAAAAGAAATAACTGCCGCTAGAGAATCGAACTCCTCCCACGCCAGTAAAAAGCCGTTAATTGAAAGACGAGTTGGGCCGTCATCTAAAGCAGGGTCTAGCAGCAACACATCGCTTGGTGTAACCCGAGTTAACACCAGTGCGTGAAACCCTTCAAAATCAGCCCAAGGCAGGAAACCGGCGTACACAAAAACTATTGGGAAAAGACCCTGCCCCAGATAAGCTTGCAATTCCTCTAATGAAAATTGACCAAACTTGATTTGATAATTCAATTTTTCCAGGCGGGTCACTCGACGGGCAGGTGTGCCAAAATCGTAGCTACCCATCACTTTAGCCAGCATTAATTCAGGGCATTCATCCCCAAGGGCACTCAAAACCATACGGGCGCAGGCAGGTAGGCAGGCTCCTGGATTACTCTGTTTGTAATGTCGCGCCATGATAAATTATAGAAGCGTATTTGATGATTTGTGTTCGAATTTCAGGAGCAGTCAATATATGACCTGTTTGGGAGTCCACCTCAATTGCGCCCGCCTGACCAAGATGCCCTAAATCCGGCAATGACAGGATAATGGGTACGCGCCAACGGATGCGATTTCCGCCTATAAGCAACTCCGCTTCCCCAGCGCTCAGTCCGGTACCCAACTCTGTAACAACCTGACGGTTCACTATTGTCCGCGCCTGATCAGCATTGATGTTCAGCGTGGTATCCAAGTGAAAGACAAGGGAAAGGGGAGTGGCTTGAGTAATTGCGTTTTTATCTACAACCGTAACCATCTGGCCTCCTCGAATGTCGTTTTCGTAGATGGCCGCGCCGGTCACTTTTTCGTAGCTGTCCAGGCGCGGGACGCTTTGGCCGATGAGGTCGGAGGGTGTTTGAGTTGTTGACATTATGGTGTCTCCTTGTTTGGTTGCTTGTAGATCCAGTATAGGTGTCAACTTAAGACTCCCGAAGTCTGGATGGCGACTCTTAAGTTTACACTTATGCCC
>DUEH01000105.1 GCA_011192195.1 Chloroflexota bacterium
ATCAAACAGCGTATCTCGCCGATACGGCAGGGCTTCATACAAATCTAAACGAAACTGTTCCAGGCCTGTACTGAGCGCAGTCGAAGTATCGTGTATCATTTTCTGGCCTCCTGCCGGGGTATATGCTATCCTTGAGTATGACACAGTTTCGTTTATTTGTTAATTTTTAAGGTTCAATAAGGCTTTGATTTGTCCAAAGTCCAAAGCAGTTAGAACTGCCGATTTACTGCTCCAAGCGGTTCCGTGAACCGCGTCTTGGGCGTAGAGCCATCGCCGGTTCACGGAACCGGCTAGAGCGTAACTGTCGGAGGATTTACGCCGAGCTGTACTAGATCAACAGATATTTACAAATTTCACCACAATGGATGAAATATGTGGAAGAATGATTTGTTCATCCTTCCGCCTTCATCCTTTATTTTCACAAGGAGATTTTATTATGACACCCGATAACACCACCCCCCAAACCGGCACCTGGCGCGTTAAAGTTGGTCTGGCCCAGATGCTAAAAGGCGGCGTGATCATGGACGTAGTAACGCCCGAACACGCCAAAATTGCTGAAGATGCAGGCGCCGTAGCCGTCATGGCCCTGGAGCGCGTCCCCGCCGACATCCGCGTTGACGGCGGCGTGGCCCGCATGAGCGACCCCGGCCTGATCCAGCGCATTATGGACACCGTTTCTATTCCGGTGATGGCTAAAGCGCGCATCGGCCATTTTGTAGAAGCGCAAATCCTGGAAGCTCTCGGCGTGGACTACATTGACGAATCCGAAGTCCTTACCCCCGCCGACGAAGCGCACCATATCTACAAGCATGACTTCAAAGCGCCCTTTGTCTGCGGCTGCCGCAATCTGGGCGAAGCCCTGCGCCGCATTGGCGAAGGCGCGGCAATGATCCGCACCAAAGGCGAAGCCGGAACCGGCGACGTGGTAGAAGCCGTGCGCCACGCCCGCACCGTGCTGGGCGCTATTAAACGCCTGCAAACAATGCCGGAAGAAGAATTGATGACCTACGCCAAAGAAATCGGCGCGCCCTACGAACTGATCAAAGAAACCCGCGAACTGGGGCGGATGCCGGTGGTCAACTTTGCCGCCGGCGGCATTGCCACTCCCGCCGACGCGGCGCTCATGATGCAGCTAGGCGTAGACGGCGTTTTTGTTGGCTCCGGCATCTTCAAAAGCGGCAATCCCGCCCAACGCGCCAACGCCATTGTTCAAGCTGTGACCCATTACCAGGACCCCAAAATTCTGGCCGAGATCAGCAAAGACCTGGGCGAACCAATGGTCGGCATCAACGTCAGCAGCCTGCCGGAAGAAGAACTCCTGGCCCAACGCGGCTGGTAGGTGAGAAAGTGAGCAGGTGGGAAAGTGGGCTGGTGAGAAAGTGAAAGAATCTCACACACCTGCCCACCTGCCCACTTTCTCACCTGCTTGCCTGCCCACTCCCCCACCTCTCATTGCCTTTCCCCCCCAAATACGTATAATTACCATCGTTTATATTTGGATGCCCTTATAAAATCAGCTAAGGCAGGATACAAATGACCACTGAAACGCCTACTCCTCAAGAAATGGACAAAGACCATCTGGTGATCCGTCACCCGGATGGCTCGGTGACAAAAATAGCGCTTCCCCCTCAGGTTGGCGACACCATCCGGCTTGGCCGGGAACTGGATAACGATGTCCCCCTTCCTGATCCGCGCACCTCTCGGCATCACGCCTACATCAGGCGCACGGTTAAAGACAGTCTGGAAATTTGCGATGTTGGCAGCGCCAACGGAACCATCGTTGGCAGTTTACGGCTGCAAGCCAACGAGTGGTATCCACTGGCCCCCGGTCAGGTCGTGATGATGGGCGACACCCGCGTTTTGTGGGAACAAGCCCTCTCATCGCAGGACACAATTGGAATGATGCCTATCGCCGGGCCAAAAACAACGCCGGTGGCTAAAAAATCCTCGCAAAAATCTGCATCCTGGATGCCTTGGGCCATAGGCGCAGCAATACTGCTACTCTTGCTGCTGGCAATCTGGGGAATTTTTGCGCTGCTAAAGCCTGCCGATACGTCAATTACCGCTGCAACTCCCGCCGCCGGCGCGCCGGCAGACATTGCCCAACAAACACCTGAAGGCGCAACGGAGGGCGGTCAGCCTGTTTTACCTACAGAAACCCCCACCCCGAAGCGCCCAATGGCCCCCGCCGTCCCTTTCGTATCGCTGGAGGATCTTCGTTTTTTGCCGGTCATTTCCGGGGCGCTTTTTGACACCGAACACGTTTATATGATTGGCACTGTCCGCATAGAAAATCTGGGCGATGAGCCTTTTACCGTCTCAACACATCAATTTACGCTTCAAACAGACACCGGTGAAGTATTGAAAGAACTGGGCCGGGAATTAGCCCCTTCTGAATTCAAACGTATGGGCGTTACAGACCGCTTTAATAATTTGGCGCTTCGCTCCGGCGGCAGCGTTTCAGAAGAATTGATTTTCTATCTGGAAACCAAAGCCTACAATTTGACCTTGAGCTTCACACCCGATGGCTTTGAGCCTCTGGTGATGGAAACGGGGACAGTGTACGCGGGCGAACAATTGGCTCAATTACTGGGCACGCCGGTTGCAGAAGGAACAATGGTTGCCAGCGCGTCGCCTGCTATATCAGATACCACCCCTACCGCCGCCGCAGTCAGTGCGGTACCTTCAGACGGTTATCTTCGCTCTATTCCGGATAGCTCTCTGGTGGGAACCATTGCCTACGCCGATTTCAACGGCGCAACGTATGACCTTTTCTTTGGCAATGTCGCCACCGGCGATAGCATTTTCTGGCGCGGCGAAACCAGCCAGCCTGCTTTCAGCAACAGCGGCGAGCGCATTGCCTGCCACTCCTGGGCCAATAATTCGCGAGGCCTCATCACCTCAAATATGGATCACAGCAACGGCTTTCTGGTTGGCACATTTATCGAAGACCAACTCCCCACCTGGAGTCCGGACGACGGCCAGATATTATTCCTTTCCCGTCGAACCGGAACGCGGCAATCGCAATTTTATCTGGCTCCTTCCAATATTGAACGCCCGGAAGCGCAATTCATCATGGAAGGCGAATATCCTACCTGGCACGCCAGCAACAACGTTGTCTTCAAAGGGTGGGGAAATAGCGGCGAAGGGCTTAAAATGGCGCCGGACGGAAGCAACCTGAGCGACTTTAACCCCCTGACCGAGCACATAGGCGATACCGCGCCCAGCATTTCGCCAGACGGCAAAAAAGTGGCCTTTATGTCCAATAGAAACAACAACTGGGACATTTACATCATCAATATTGACGGCTCTAACCTGCAACGCCTCACTACAGACGACGCCCAAGACGGTCTGCCCACCTGGAGTCCTGACGGCAAGGCCATTGCTTTTGTCAGCAATCGCGGCGGTCCCTGGTCTGTGTGGGCTATGACCTCCAACGGAACCGGCATCGAGCAGCTCTTCACCTATCAGGGCAGCCCGGACGGCTTTGTTGCCTCTGAACCTACCCATGACAGCACGCGCGGCTGGGCTGAAGAACGCATTAGCTGGTCGGCAAAAACATACTAAAATAATTTGGAAGTGTGAGTTGATATGACAAAGATTTTATGGGTAGAAAAGCAAATTGACTATGAGCCGCAAGGGATTATGTCAATGTCCGCCGCGCTAAAAGAAGCCGGACATGACGTAGCCTTGACCATTGTCGCGCAAGAAGACCCTCTGGAAGTAGCGCGAAAATTTGAGCCAGACATAGTGGGCTACAGCGTGATGACCGGTTCACAGCACTACTACTTTGATTTGAACGCGGCTATCAGAGAAAACGCAAAGAAGCCGGTGATGTCCGTCTTTGGCGGCCCGCACCCTACCTTTTTCCCGGAAATGATCCAGGAAAAGGGCGTAGACGGCGTGTGCGTAGGTGAAGGCGAAGGCTCAATTGTAGACCTGGCCAACGCGCTGAACAACGGAGGCTTTCAGCCGAACATACCCAACTGGTGGTTCAAAGTAGGCGGCGAAATCATCAAAAACCCTGTGCGCCCGCTGGTTCGTGACCTGGGAACCCTGCCGATGCCGGATCGCAAGCTGATTTACGACAAGCATAAAGCTACCCGCACCAGCCCCATCAAGCACTTTATGGCCAGCCGAGGTTGTCCCTACAACTGCACCTACTGCTTCAACCACGCCTGGTATGAAATCTACACCCGCGAAAAACGCGGCTACCAGTTCCCCGTAGACAACGTTATTCAGGAAGTCTTGTGGGTAAAAGAACGCTATCCTCTGGAACAAGTTATTTTTCTGGATGACCTGTTCATTATATTTATGAATTGGTTGGAAGAATTTGCCGAAAGATTCCCCAAAGAAGTGGGGCTGCCCTTTTTTGCCAACGTGCGCTCTAACCTGATCACGCCGGAAAAAGTGGCCTTGCTGAAAAAAGCAGGCGCCAACACCGTGAGTATGGGCATTGAAGCCGGAAACGACTACCTGCGCAATAAATTGCTCAAACGCAAAATGAGCCGCGAAACCATCATTGAATCCGGGCGGATGCTGCACGAGGCGGGTATCAACCTTACCTCTACCAATATTTTAGCCTTGCCCACCGCCACCGTTGAAGATGATTTTGAAACCGTCAAGCTCAACGCTCAAGCCAAAGTAAAGTACGCTCACGCCTTCCTTTTTCAACCCTATCCCGCTACAGAATTGGGCGAATTTACCGAAAAGAACGGCCACATGGCCGGCAGTTTTGAAGACATCGGCTCTATTGCCTGGGACAGTTCCATCTTGGTACGCGACGAGGACGAGAAGAATCAGATGGAAAACTTGCAGCGCTGGTTCGCCATTGCTGTTGAGTTCCCCTGGATGATTCCCCTCGTCCGCAAACTGATCAAAGCGCCCCGAAACAAGGTAAGTGACACCATTTATTGGTGGATACACAAACTTTTCAAAGGCTGGGCCATCACCCGCCGCGTTCACCCCATAAAAATAACGCCCAAAGTCATCTGGAACAACGCGCGACATTTCTTGAATCTGGAAGCTTGACGAATGGCGAACAGGCGAATGACCGCGAAGCGTGACGAATGACGAGTGGGTGTAAGCCTTCGTAAATCGTAAATCCATATGGAAAATCCAAAATGAAAATGAACTATCACCCGGAAGTTGAATCCGCATTAAAAGAAAACAAGCCGATTGTGGCGCTGGAATCCACGCTAATTACGCACGGCTTTCCCAGCCCCAAAAACCTGTTAGTGGCAAAAGAGATTGAAGACGCCGTGCGGCAGGAAGGCGCTGTTCCGGCAACCATTGCTATTTTGGACGGGCAAATCACGGTTGGATTGAACGAAGAAGAATTATCTCGTCTGGCAACTTCAGACGCCCGAAAATGTTCGGCGCGCGATTTACCGCTGGTTATAGCGCAAAAGGGTAACGGCGGAACCACCGTAGCGGCAACAATGGTCATCGCCCGGCAAGCCGGAATCCCCGTCTTTGCCACCGGCGGCATCGGCGGGGTTCATCGCGGCAGCAACTTTGATATTTCCGCCGATTTGATGGAGTTGGGGCGCACGCCCATCACCGTTGTTTGCGCCGGAATGAAAGCCTTTTTAGACTTGCCCGCCGGTCTGGAAGTATTAGAAACGCAGGCCGTGTCTGTGGTGGGCTACCAAACAGATGCGTTCCCCGCCTTTTACAGCAGAGAAAGCGGCTTGCCCGTTGACCTGCGCGTTGACACCCCCCCACAAGTTGCCAACATCATCCGCGCCAGAGACGCCTTGCAATTGTCCAATGCAATTTTGCTAACCGTCCCCGTCCCCAAAGCAAAAGAATGGCCCGCCGCCCAAGCCCACCCCGTCATCGAGCAAGCCCTGGGTGAGGCGGAAGAAAAAGGAATGCCCGGCAAAGAAATAACCCCCTTCATTCTGGCTAAAATCGCAGAACTTTCAGGAGGTCAGAGTATGGGGGCCAATATTGCCCTGCTGCTCAACAACGCTCGCGTAGCCGCGCAGGTGGCAATTGCGTTAATTGAAGGATGAAGGCAGAAGGATGAAATTACGGTGGTGGTAAAAAAGCAAGTGATGGAGTCCAAAACTGTAGTTTTGGATTCCGCAATCATCACTTACCGTGTAACCACTACCGAAATTACTTGTTCCCAAACAGAGTTTGGGAACAAGTAGACAAGTTTGAAGCCCGAAACTAAAAACCCGAAATTAGCCCCCTCAGTTTTGCCAGATTTTCCCGATCGCTTTCAAATTCTACATCATTAGGCGTTTCCAGCAGAAAGGGAATATC
>DUEH01000106.1 GCA_011192195.1 Chloroflexota bacterium
ACGGAGGAAGGACAGGAGTGGCTGCGCCGAATGGTGATTGCAATGCTGTATGAATTCGGAATGAAGGGCAATCAGGGTGCAGAGCGGATGTCGGAGTTTCTGAAGCGTATCCGTGTGGATAATCACGCAGGCATCTCACCGACAGCGTTGAGAACGATGATGAGAGTGATAGAAGAGGAATTGCCTGAATTTCAGCGAGAGCAGGAGGAAGCGCAAAAAGGAGAAGGAGTTCGCCAAATAGTCGCGGCAGGAGATGAGACGTGGTTGGGAGAGCAGATGTTACTGGCGCTGATGGATTTAGGTTCGGGGTATCAGGATGACTTGGAACGCTGGCGCAGTTGGGGAGAATGGGCCAGCAACAACTTCCACCGCGCTTCATCGGCGGCGGAGGGTAGAAACGGGGTATCTGTTTAAGGCGGGACACTTGTAGGACAAACTGTTAGTTTGTCCGGCGGTAGGACAAGCTGTTAGCTTGTCCTGCAAAGTCTCTGTCCCGCCTTAAGTGGATGCCCCCCCCCAGGGGGGGGAACTTTAGCCGCCTTTCTCCCCCACTGGGGGCCGGGGGGCTTTCTACCCCTCAAATCCGCGTTGAGCCATCCCATCCAACTGAACCGGTACCTTCGTGTTATTCGTGGTTAAAATAGCCTGTCACGAGTACAGGTTCAGTAAAACCGCCCAAAACACTACAGCGAATGGATGAAAGGAACGAATGGGCCAGGTTTTATTCGTTAGTTTTGGCAATTCGCTGTAGTGTTCTTGCCATATCACCGATTTTACTGAACTTGTACGCCTCTCCAGTATAAGCGATATTCCCTGAGTTTTCAAGGGGAATAGGAATACAGCCCTATAACTATGCGCAAACCAACCTGGAATACACCTTCCAACAACATAAATCTCTCTCAAGATCAAGTTCACATCTGGCGAGCCTGGCTCACCCAGCCGATGCCGCTCATTCAGCAGATAGCGGAACTGCTTTCTGACGATGAGAAAGCGCGCGCCAGACGCTTTCATTTTGAACGCGACCGGCTAAAATTCATTGTTGGGCGCGGTATTCTGCGACAAATTTTAAGCCGCTATTTGGCTGTTCAAGCGGAAGAGATACAGTTTTCCTACGGCTCACAGGGAAAACCCGCGTTGGCAATACCGGCGACGCAAAACATCCAATTCAATCTGGCGCACTCGCGCAATCTGGCGCTTTACGCAGTCACTTGCAAACAGAAGGCAGGAATTGACGTGGAATATATTCGCCGTCTGGATGATATGGCGCAAATGGCCGCGCGATTTTTCTCCCCGCGTGAAAACGCGGCTTTCCAAAGGCTGCCGGAAAAAGATAAGCCGGCAGGCTTCTTCAACTGCTGGACGCGCAAAGAAGCCTGGTTGAAAGCCTGCGGCGATGGACTGACCCGGCCTCTTGACCAATTCGATGTCACTCTCACCCCCGGCGACCCCGCCCGAATATTGAGCATTCGCAACGCCCCCGCCGAAGCCGCGCGCTGGCAACTGCAAGCCTTTCAACCCGCGCCAAACTACGTCGCCGCCCTGGCGGTGGAAGACGCAGCTTTGCAAACGGACTATTGGCACTTCAGTTCTCTGCTGCCAGCGTAAGCAAAATTTCGTCTGGATTTAATTGCGCTGATGGGAATAATCGTCGCTGTTTTCTGGCTGGTTGGCAAAAAGATGGATTGGCGACAGCGGTGAGCGGGTGAGCAGGGGTGCGGGGGAGCGAGGAAACGGAGGTGTAGAGGAGCAAACACCCCCACGCCTCTACACCCTCACTCCTCCACATTTTTACCTGCCCACTTCCCAGGCTAAATGCTGCATTTCAGAGCTGATCAGCTTCTCCCAGGCAAGCTGGACTGCTTTGGGCGAACCGGGAGTAGAAATGATAACTTTGCCTGCGTAAACGCCCGCCGTCGCTCTGCTGAGCATTGCCGCCGCCCCAATTTGCTCGTAACTCAACATTCTGAAAATTTCACCAAAGCCGGGCAGCGTTTTTTCAAGCTTGCCGCTGAGAGCATCGAAGGTATTGTCGCGTTTGGAGATGCCGGTTCCCCCGTTAAAGAGGATGAGTTGCGATTCCCCCGCCGCCAATTCGTCCAACACGGCCACAACCTGCTCCGGTTCGTCCTTGATCAAACGATAGGCTGCTACAATATGCCCCGCCCCTTCAATCTGCTGACGCAGGTAGGCGGCGTTCACGTCGCTTTTTGGCGTGCGTGAATCACTGACGGTGACAATGGCTATCTTTACGGGGCCGCGTTCGGCGGCCATTGCTTTGTGCTGCGCGCTACTTGACATAGTTTCCTCCAGTGGTCTATAGGTGTATTTAAAATTAGGTAAAAGAAAAAGCGCCGCAGGCAGGGGGGCTTGGGGGTATCCCCCATCTCCCTTCCTTCCCCAACTCACTTTAAGCACACCCGTAGTCTATTCTAAAACGTAGCCAAAACTATACACCACTACAAAGATTTGGTAAAATAGATTGCAAATGAAAAGGAGGGAAGAATCTTGCCACAATCAAACATTAAAAGCTTTGTTGAAAAACTGACCCAGGCCATCGCAGACAATAACTCCCTGCTGTGCGTTGGCCTTGATCCAGACCCGCACAGCTACCCCGCCCATTTTCCCGAAACAATTGACGCGGCGGCGTTGACCGCCTGGGGGAAATCGCTCATCGAGCAGACCTGCGATCTGGTTTGCTGCTACAAACCTAACTTTGCCTTTTACGAACAGTTTGGCCCCGCCGGACTGGAAGCCTTGCAACAGACCATAGCCGCTGCGCCAAAGGATATTCCCGTACTGCTCGACGTCAAGCGCGGAGACATCGGCAGCACGGCAGCAGCTTACGCGCGCGCTGCGTTTGAGGTTTGGGGCGCCGATGCCGTTACGCTTAATCCTTATCTGGGGCAGGATAGCGTAGCGCCTTTTTTGGCCTATCCCGGCAAAATGGCCTTTGTGCTGGATTACACGTCCAATCCATCGGCGGCAGAGGTGCAGGAATTTGGCGCGCCGGACGAGCCGCTTTTTGAACGCATTGCCCGCCGAAGCGGGACTTGGGGCAACGCTAAACAAATTGGTCTGGTGGTTGGCGCAACGCACCCCCACGCCTTGTCCAGAATCAGGCAACTATGCGCTGGAGCTTGCTGGATACTGGCTCCCGGCATTGGGTCGCAGGGGGGAAATCTGTCGGCGGCGCTGGAAGCGGGGCTGGATCAAGATGGCAGCGGCCTGATCATCCCCGTTTCCCGCAACATCATCTACGCCAAAGACCCACGCGCCAAAACGCTGACTCTGCGCGGGCAGATCAATCAACTCAGACAGCGCATTCAAGAGAATCGACAAGCGGATTCATCTCACATCGATTTGATCTTATCGCTGCACGCGCTGGATTGTATTCAGTTTGGAAATTTCACCCTGTCATCCGGTCAGCAGTCTCCCATTTATATTGATTTGC
The DNA here is from genome assembly GCA_011192195.1 of Chloroflexota bacterium. Classification (GTDB taxonomy): domain Bacteria; phylum Chloroflexota; class Anaerolineae; order 4572-78; family 4572-78; genus DUEH01. Next base: position 3,452 of record DUEH01000106.1, read on the forward strand.
GCAACATCACTGCCAGTCCGGCCATTCTGCAACAAATTGCCCACGCCTACGCCAATATGGTGCGCTCACTCACCTTCAACCGTCTGGCGGCAGTTCCTTACGCTGCTTTAGCCATCGGCACGGCGGTTTCCCTGACTACTCGCCACCCTTTGATCTATCCGCGCAAAGAGAAAAAAAAATACGGGACCCGCCGGCATGTAGAGGGAAAGTTTGCGCCCGGAGAAACGGTTGTCGTCATCGAGGATTTAGTGACCAGCGGCGGCAGCGTCTTAAACGCAATCAACACGCTAGAGGATGCAGGATTGAAGATACTGGATGTGGTAGCGTTAATTAACCGCGAACAGGGGGGACGAGAAGCGCTGGCAAAAAAAGGGTATCAGCTGCACACGCTTTTTACCCTGCCGGATATTCTGAATACGCTTCACCAGGCAAAACGTATTTCACCCGCCCAATTCAAGAAAGTAATGCAGTACCTGGAAAGGCAGGGATGAAGGATGAAGGCCAAAATTGTTTTGGCGCTATAAAAAACACTATGACTTCACTGACCCCGGTCATCTTCAACATCAACTGGAATGCCTGCATCAGATGCGGCGCTTGCGTAGCCGTCTGTCCGCAAGACGCGGGCTTCATTTCCCCCTTTGATACCATTGCCATTGACAGGCCCTGCGATATTGCTTGCCTGGTCTGCGAGCGCGTCTGCCCGGTAAGCGCAATTGGGAGTGAAAAGTTCAAAGTTCAAAGTGTAAAATGAAAATCTTGTTGCGTAAGGTTTTAACGCGCTGGTTGCTGTGGACGAACATTCTCATAGCTGGCAGCGCCGCCGGATGGGTAATTGTTACCCTGCGGGTCTTGGCGCTCCCTTTGGACTGGGCGTTAATAGCGCTGGCTTTTGTTCTGGCGTTGGCTCTCTATACCCGCGACAGGTTGGACGAGCAAGAACGCCAGACTGACCGGCGCACAATGCCGGAACGCACCGCCTGGATCGAGCGTCACGGCCTTGCATTGAAATGGGTGGTCCGGGGAAGTTTTTTCTGCGCAGCAGGACTGATCGCCCTGCGTCCGGCGGCTTTGCTCCCGCTTGTCGCTGGACTTGGTTTTGCGCTAAATTACACTCTGCGCTGGTTTCCCTGGCGAGGGCGTTACGTGGGCTGGAAACACTTGCCGGGGATGAAGATGCCCTTTGTTGCCATTCTCTGGACGCTGACCTCGGTCATCACGCCGGCAACAGTTTACAATTGTCTCTGGCAAAGCGAAATCTGGCTGCTGGCGGGAGCCGTATGCGCTCTGGTAATGATTCAAATTTTGCTCAATGATTTACGGGATGAGGAAGGGGATCGCGCGGCAAAAACGCTGTCCCTGCCGGCGTTGGCAGGTCAAAGGGTCGCTCGTCGCGTTGGTTACGGGCTGGCGATAGTTGCCGCGCTGCTGGCGCTGCCACTTGTGTCGCTGTCTGTCTTACTGACCGCGCTGTACAGCGCTTTTCTGCTCCGGCGTTACCGTCAGGTGGATGACGCTCGCTGGCGCGCTTGGATCGAGGGGCAGGGAGTAATTGCAGCGATGACTGTCTTTTGGTTAACGTAATGCGCGTCATTTTCACCATTCGCCTATTCATCATTCGCCTATTCATCATTCGCCTATTCGCCTATTCGCCCATTCGCCTATTCGTTTCCCCGTTCTAAAAGTGTAAGACGCCTTCAACTCCCACCGCCACAGCGCGTAAAAGGCTACGCTTGCCAGCGCAATTGCTACCACGTAGGCTTCCAGTAAACTGGCCTGCGTAATAAAAATCGCTACCAGTCCCAAAGCGCCACTGATCAAGCTAACCGTCAGGGCTACCGAAAGACCGTCCATCCCCAGCCGCGCCATTCGATGCGAGGTGTGGTCAATTCCCCCTTTGAAAAAAGAAACCCCTCGCCGTTTACGGGAGACAAAAACCAAAAATGTATCAAAGATGGGCAAGCCCAGCGCAATGATCGGCACCATCCAGGTAATTTGCAAGTCATTGCCGGGAATACGAATCTTGATCCCCAGCACAGCCAGTAAAAACCCCAAAAAAAGCGAGCCTGAATCGCCCATAAAAATAGTCGCTTTAGGCAGTGGAAGATTGTAGCGAGCAAAGCCCAAACTGGCGCCCAGTACCGCCGCCGCCAAAATAGAGACCAACTGCTGACCGTTCAACACGGCAATGAGCAAGAAAATGGCGCTGGTCGTGGCGCTGGTCATAATCGCCACGCCATCGGCGTTGTCCAGATAATTGATGGCGTTAGTGATGAACAAAATCCAGGCGACGGTCACAATGAAGTTGAAGGCGTAAGCCCACAAAGCGCCGTCCAAAAAGGGCAACTTCACCCGCACTCCCGCTCCAAAGATAATGAGCGCCGGAAGAAACTCGGCCCCCAGTTTCACCAGGGGAGGCATAGCGCGGCGATCATCCCACAGCCCCACCGCCGCCATCAAGGAAGCGCCAATTAGAATGGCCGCAAACTCTCGCAGCCACGCGGCCTGCTCCGCAAGCAAGAGCGCCCCCAAAATGCTCACTCCTAAAGCAACAATCGCCGCGCCGTAGATGGCCAATCCACCCATCAAGGCGGTTGGTTCTTTATGCGCCCTATCCGCTTTGGGAACGGCAATGAAGCCCGATTTGATAGCTAATTTTCTGACAATGGGCGTCCCAACGCTGCCAAAAAGGAGAGCGGCGGTGAAAATGAGCATGATGATTGTGATGGTCACGATACTACCTCTGCGGACGTCATATTTTC
>DUEH01000107.1 GCA_011192195.1 Chloroflexota bacterium
ACAAAAGCGCGCAACCTGAAGGCTTTATCCGGGCGGCGAAGTTTGGCAATGGCTTCTTTTTCGATCTGACGAATACGCTCGCGGGTCAGGCCAAAACGCTCGGCAACATCTTGCAGCGTCAGGGGATGCCCGTCGCGCAGGCCGTAGCGCAATTCCATAATACGGCTTTCTCTGGCGGTTAGGGTAGTCAGGGCTTCTTGAATTTCCTGCTCAAGAAGGGTTTGGTCAACCTCTTTTTCCAGCATCGAGGAATCATCTTCCATCACAAAATCGGCCAGCGTTGCGCCGTCATCGCCTACCGGGTTTTCCAGGCTTAAGGTTTCTTGCCCGTCGCAAAGCAGCGCCTCAATCTGTTCCGGGGTATCGCCCAGGGCTTCGGCCAATTCCGTCATTTCCGGCGCGCGGCCAAGCTGTTGGGTCAACTGGTTGGTCGCTTTTTTCACCGCGCCCAGACGATCTACTTTATGCACCGGCAGGCGAATGGTGCGCGTTTGCACGGCTACAGCGCGACTGACGCTCTGCCTGATCCAGTAGCTGGCGTAGGTACTCAAGCGCACGCCTCTATCGGCGTCAAACTTGTCAATAGCGCGAATTAAGCCCAACACACCTTCCTGAGAAACTTCAGCCAGAGTCAGGCCGTGGCCGGTATAGCGATTGGCAATGCTGATAACCAAGCGTCCATTGGAGACAATAAGCGTTTCTCTGGCCTTCAGGCTGCGCTTCATCTTCTCTTCCAATTCAGCTCGTTCTTGTTCATCTTCCGGGGGGTTGTTTTCCAGTATTTCTTTTATTTCGTGTCCCGCTACCATTTCCAAAATCAAGCGTCGTTCTTCTTTGGGAGAAACGGGGGCAGTCTTGGCCAGGTTCGCCACAGATAGTCTAAACAACGCTTCATCCGGCGCCCAGGTTGTTGTCATTATATTCACCCTCACTTTAGATGTAATGTAATGCTTCTACCAAGCATTTGATAACTAAATTGTTAGTAAAGTTAGTATAATGTGGTAAAACAAAACCTTCACACCCAATTAGGTTAACACATTTTCATTAGAATTAGATTAAATACACTAACGGTAATTTCATTTTACGATATTTTTGTTCAAATGTCAATGGTTTTTCAAAAATTAATCTTTGGGTAATACGTAACAAGACGTCAATGGTTTCAAAAGACACACAGTGACCCGTATGATAACACATCTGCTTTATTACGCTTGACGATTAACCGCCTCTTGGCCTACGCTTCAGAAACAAACGGGGAGCGTTCAAGGCAAGCCGCCAAGCGCATCTACCCAAGTTATGGTATAATCACGCTATGAAAACGCTGCCATCGCTAAAGATTTTATTCATAGATACTACAAACTCTTTTAGCCTCACATCGGCCTTGCGAGAGCGCTTTGGCTTTGAAGTGACCGTTATCACCACTATCAACCAGGCAACACAAGCAATTGCGGATAATTTCTGGGATCTGATTGTTTTTAGCGTATATCAAGTCTCCAGCCAGCATATCATCCTGCTGCATACGCTACAACAACAATCATCGCTGCCGCTCATCTTGCTGGCCGACAAACACCTGCCTGCCGCAACGCTGGGCGACATCAGCCAACTTTCCAGAACGATTTCTGTCTCTGAACTGGTGAATACAATACGCAAGTTGCGCCCCTCCTCGCCGGAATGGGAAGGGCTTCCGTCGTTGGCTGATCGGGCAAAACTTAGCAAAGCCCACAGCGCCTTGCTTGACCGGGTGCGAGAATTGGACGCGTTGCTGGCGATGGGCAAGACGGTTACATCGCTGCTGGATATAAATGAGATTTTACGCAAAGTGGTCAACGCCGCCGTCAGCCTGACCAAAGCGGAAGAAGGCTATCTACTGCTGGCAGACCGGGACAGCGATGATCTTTACCTGCGGGCAGAACAAAATCAGGGCGAATCGCAGGCGCGCGCCTTTCAATTGAAAGCCTCTGACTCTATTGCCGGAGAGGCGCTAAAAAGCAAAGAAGCTATTTTACTAAACCAGGACAACACAAATATCAAAATAAAAACGGGTTATGTTGTTCACGCCCTGATCAACGTTCCCCTCATTTTCAACAACATTGCGCTGGGCGTGCTGGGCGCAGCCAATCAGCAGCAACGCAGGTCTTTTAATAAAGATGATTTACGGGTGATGCAAGCGCTGGCAGACTGGGCGGCTATTGCTATCACCAATGCGCGTTTGTACCTGGAAATGCAACGCGGTTCCAAAAGCACCGAGCTGATCAACGAAATCAGCCGCTCTATCCTGTCATCGCTGCGGGTAGAAGAAATTCCGCATAAGCTCATCCAAAGCACCACCGAGATCATTGGCGCAGAGTGCGGTTCGCTGGCTCTGGTAGACGAAGAAACAGATGAACTGGTCTTTCAATTGGCTTATAACATCAACGGGGTGGAAATCAAAGAAATGCGCAACCTTAGGCTGCCCCCCGGTCAAGGCGTTATTGGCGCTGTAGCCGCCAACGGCCAGCCCCAAATTGTCCACAATGTACGCCAAAACCGCCTCTGGTATTCCGAAGTTGATAATTTAACCGGCTTTGCCACCGAAGAAGCGCTGGCTGTACCCTTAAAAACCGAAGGCCTTGTCATTGGCGTTGTTGAACTACTCAACAAACGCGACGGTCATTTTGACCAGAGCGATCAGGAATTACTGATGGCCGTTGCATCGGCGGCGGCTATTGCCATTCAAAACGCGCGCCAATTTGAAGCCCTGGAACAGGCGCACCAAAAACTAGGAGAAGCGCAAAAACAACGCATTGCTTCAGAACAGTGGTCTATTTTGGGCCGCGCTACGGCCAATCTGGCGCATCGCATTCACAACACCACCACTATTGTCCCCCTGGCGGTTCAAGATTTAAAAGACCTTTTGAGCAATGTGGACATACCGGCAGAGGTTAAAGAAGATGTAGACGCTAATCTGGAACGCATCGAGCGCAATGTAAGCTACACCATCAACCTGGCCGACAGCTTGATGCGCCGCTTTCATCAAGAACCAACCCTTGCCTACGACGTAAATAAAGCCATCAAACAAGCGTTGCTGCAAATAGAATTTCCGGACAATATTGTACTGGTCAAAAAATTAGCCAAAAAACTCCCTTTGGTTGACAGCAGCAGCCTGCTAAGCGATGCGATTATGGAATTGCTAAACAATGCCATCAAAGCAATGCCCAATGGGGGCAGGCTCATTATCCGTTCTTTTCACCGGGGTAATTTAGTAAAAATTGAAATCAGCGATACCGGCGTTGGCATATCGCCGGAGCGGCAGGAAGAAATTTTTGCTCTTTTCTACAGCGATGCGTTGACCGGTCTGGGCTTTGGCCTATGGTGGGTAAGAACATTCCTGCAACAGTATGGCGGCGCAATTGATGTAGAAAGCAGCCTGAACAAAGGCTCAACTTTCACCGTCTCCCTGCCCATCCTTGAAGAAAGGTTGATTTAAGAACTCAGTAGCGTATACCCTTCAAATTTGACAAGGGTTTTGCCTCTGGAAGTTATCCGCTTCCGACCTGACCGCAGACCGCAGACCGCCGTAAAAACAGGTTTTTCGCGCATTTTCGGCGGTCAACAGTCAACGGTCGGCGGTCTTGGGGTCTAAAACCTCTGTCAAATCCAGGGGGTATACGCTATTGAGTTTAAGAAAAGATTTGAAGTAAGATGACAAGCAAATTTTGACCCGGATTTGGGTATATTTCATTTGGGTTGAGGTGTATCTTTTTAGCGCGCGGAGCGCGCTAAAAAGATACACTGATCCAACGCCTTTGAAATGCACCTCCCGGATTTGATGATATTCTGGAGGAACGCAAAAATGAAAGATAAAAAAATACTGGTAGTTGACGACGTAAAAGACTGGCGAGACCAATTAAGATCTATCTTGAAGCGCAGCGGCTACACAGTAGACACGGCCAAAAACTACTCGGAGGCCCTGGAAAAAATAAAATACGGCCAGGCAGAATTAGTAATTGTAGACCTACGTCTGGACCCGGTTGACGAGAACAACAGAGATGGGATGAAGTTGCTAGAGATACTGGAAAAAAAGCGCATCAACGCGCTGGTTCTCAGTGGATACGGCACATCATCTCTAATGGAACAAGCAAAATTAATGCAAGCTGTTGGCTTCTTGAAAAAAAATATTAGCCTGAACAAACTTAAAGAAGTCGTTAAAGTTATATTTGCCGAAATAAAAAAGCGCGACCTTAACCGGGCTGTAGAAACCCGAAAATTTTACAGGGGCGAAATCGTCGGCTACCCGCCTGAAGCCGCCGGATACCCGCTTCAAGAATCATTAACCCAAAAAATCGAGCAACTTGTAAAATGAGTATTGGTCTGGACATTCAGGGCGTCATCCTGTTCTTCATCTTTGTCACTCCGGGATTTCTTTTTACGCGCACCTTTCTGGCTTACCGGCCCCGGTACTACAAAGCGCCAAGTACATTTGAACAAGTCGCTCTGTCTTTGACAGGCAGCGCGCTTATTCACAGTACATTTTTGGGCGTGGCAACGCTGGCAATTTTGGCCGTCTGGCTCTTGGGAGGTACAAGCTTCAACCTGGGGATGTTGTTCAACCCCGCTATCCCCATCAGTCAGTATCCCTTGTATATTGGAGCGCTTTATCTAAACGTAGCTAC
>DUEH01000108.1 GCA_011192195.1 Chloroflexota bacterium
AGGTTAAGGGCTAATCCGGTTACATTTCTTTATTGCCGGGTCTGGCCCTTTCTTTTGGTTGATTTTCTGCTTCTTTTTTGGGGTCTGGAAGATGGGGATTTTATAACTTCAATTTCGCTGACGGGGATCTCTATTCTGGTATCATTATCAAGCGCTACAATGGCCGTTTCTTTTAGAATATTCAAGCCCCTGATCCGCCCTTTGCCTTCAGGGGTTTCTACAATGGAGCCGGTTCTGGGCAGGGTTTTGCGGACGGCTTTGTACATCTCGTCCTCATAAGACAAACAGCAGAGTAATCGCCCACACAGGCCGGATATTTCGGTGGGAGCCAGGGGGAGGTTTTGGTTCTTGGCCATACGAATGGAAACGGGATGAAAATCGGTGAGCCAACTGGAACAGCAGATCCGCCGTCCGCAGCGACCATAGCCGTCAATAATTTTGGCTTCGTCGCGGGCGCCAATTTGTCGCATTTCCACGCGCGTGCGAAACGCGCGCACCATATTTCTAACCAGATCTCTGAAGTCAACGCGCTGCTCTGCCGTGAAAAGGAACAACAATTTTGAACCATCGTAAGAATATTCTGCCTGAATGGCTTTCATCGGTAATCCTGTTTTGGCAACCTGCTGCTTGCATTTTTCCAGCGCTTCCGCTTCCAGAGCCTTATATTCTTCCATTTTGATCAAGTCAAGCGGCGTTGCTTTGCGTAAAACAGGTTTAAGCGTTCCTTTGACCTCTTTGCGGGGAACCTGTTTGGGTTCTATGGCTACCCACCCCAACTCTTGCCCCCGACTGGTTTTAACAATAACCGGATCAGATACCTTTAGCGGCGTGTCTGCCAGCGGCAAAAAATAGTATATTTTGGTGACGGGTTTAAATCTTACTCCAATAATATTGGGCATTGATGGCGTCCTTCGGTTTACTTTAGATACGGCAGCTTCAATAGTAGAACCTCTAAATTCAAGCGAGTATTCACATTATAATTCAGGTTTCCAAGCGTGGTGTAAGTCTGCTTGATGGCGGCGATAATATTGTCCAGCGTGACGGTTTGGGCAAAATGCTGCGCTTTATCTGCGTAGTCTATGTTCACAATTTTTGCCTTAGCGCCTTGATTTAACAGCAAAACGTCTCGCCACCAGGAAAGCCACAGGTTAAGAGCTTGCGCCGGAGACTCTTTTTTCTGCGCCAGCGAATGCGCGTAAGCCAGTCTGGACGCGTGGCCCTTGCCAGACAGGTCAATCAGGTCATCCAAATATTGATGGCGCAACGAGAGCGCGTCTGGATTTTCCAAGGCTTCAACGGCCCATCCCAACCGACCTTGAGCCAGCCGGCCAATCAACTCGGCTTGTTCTGCCGAAGCGCGCCAGTGGGTTTGTAGTTTTGTGATAATAACCTGATCCGCCACCGGACGAAGGTTGATGATTTGACATCTGGAGACAATGGTTGGCAGAAGTTGACTGCTATTTTGGGCGCTTAGAATGATGACGGCGTAACTGGGCGGCTCCTCCAGCGTTTTCAACAAGGCGTTGGCGGCGCTGGAGGTGGCGCGTTCAAAGTCGCATAGAACGACAATTTTGTAGGGGCTCTCGTGCGGACGCAGCGATAAGTCGCGTTGCAAGGCTCTGACTTGTTCAATTTTCAGAGTTTCTTGCGGCGCGTCCAGAATATTTATATCAGGATGGTTGCCGCTGAGCGTTTTTTTGCAGGAATTGCACTGACCGCAGGGTTTCTCCTCGCTTTGACAGTTGAGCGCCATCGCAAAGGTGCGAGCCAGAGTAGCCTTACCTATTTGAGGCGGCCCCGTAACAAGCAACGATTGGGGGATTCTTTGTGAGGCCATTGACCGGGCCAGTAAATTCGCTGCCCAATCATGACCAAAAACCAGGTCAGTCAATACCTTACGCATAATGGATAATTTTACCAGTGAAGGGGCGAATGGGCGAATGGGCGAATGGCGAATTTGCGAATGGACGAATGGGCGAATTTGCCCATTCGCCCCTTCGCCTATTCGCCTATTCGCCTATTCGCTTTTATCGCCAGCCCGGCGAAGCTTGCCAGCACGGCCAATGATCTGAGATGATCGCGGCTAAAGGATTTCCTGGCCTTTTCATGACCCACCAGTAAAACGCCGACAGTCTGCCCCTGGAATTTTAGCGGCGTAATGGCCATTGATCTCATAAAATAGCCAGTAGTCAATTTGAAGGATTCATATTCATCTTGCCCGCTGACGACGAGGGGATGGCCGGTTTTGACCACCTGCCCGGCAAGGCTTTCGTTGGTCTCGATGATGAAGTCAACCTCTGCTGATTTGTTTATTCCCCAGGCAGCGCGCAGGCGCAGAACGCCTTTCTGGTCCAGAAGCAAAAGCAACCCTTTTTCTGTCTGGCAGAGGTGAGCGGCAGTTTCAACAAGAGACGGCAAAGCTTCGTCCGGGTTGGGTGTTTCAATGAGCAATTGACCTACCGCAAGAAAGGCAGCGAGCGTCTGTTCGTATTCGTTTAATTCTCGCTGATTCCGCTCAAATTTTTCTGATAATTGCTCATATTCCCGGCGTAGTTGCGTTTCTGTTAGATTGACGTGGATGGCGTTGAGCATTGCTTCAATGGTGAATGGCTTTAGGAGAATTTGTTTGACGCCCATCTCGGCAGCCTGGAAGCTGTTTTTAGTAGATTCGTAGGGAGAGGTGATAATAACGGGCAGGTGTTTATCTAATTGGCGCACTTCTTTTAATAGCGCAAAGTCTTTCATTTCCGGCAGGCTGAGGTCAATGATCAGCAGGTCTACCGCGCCCGCAGCAATTGCGTCTAATACAATTTCTCTATTGGTGAAGTTGAGCGTCTTGAAGGTGTTTGGTTCCAGAATGTATTCGCGAATAAATTCGATGTTTTCTGTTTGGGTATCAACAATCAGTACAGTTTTGTCAGACATTTTGCACCTTCTTTATTTGCGCCGTTCGTGAGAATTTTTCCTCACGGATATTTTTATTTTGTTTTTGTCCGTGTTTTCTTCCGTATGTGAGTCAAATTTTGGCTGCGCCTGCCGCGTTATGGTTGAGCGCTTTCCTTCTTCGGCCCCACTTTATAAACCGCCTGCCAGGGGCGATAACGGCTAAAAATGGTATCCTGATGAATGACCTGCCCATTTTCTGTGACAGTGCGGTAAACGGTAACATCCACGCCGTCTTTGGCCCAGTCTACTTGTTTCACTTCGCCCGGTTTCAAGGTGGGGTCGTCCTGGTAGATGGGCGGGGCGTGGGGAATTCTGTTACTTTCTTCTGGCTCTGAGACAACAACTGCTCTATTGAGCGGGCTGCCGTAGAAGTTGAAAGTCAGCGTTCCGGCGTCAAGGTCTGTTTCAGTTTGAATTAGAATGTAACTGTTGGTATCATTGCGAAATTTCAGGTCTACGCTGGGTGTGTAAATAGTAGCGTCAAGCCCCGGGCCGCTGCCGGTTTCATACCAGCTTACGCGGTAGCCGTGCGCCCAGCGCTCCACAATTTCCAGCCCGGTGAAAAATGCGGCTTTGAAAGCGGTAGTGCTAACCTGACACACTCCGCCTCCCATCCCCACAGCGGTACGATTTCCGGCTATAATCAGCGATTCGACAAAGCCGTTTTCAACGCTTACTTCGCCCAGGTATTTATTGAATGAAAAGCTTGCTCCGGGCGGAATAACCAGCCCGTGAAATTTTGAAGCGGCTACCTGAATATTTTGCATTCTGCCAATTGATGAGCCTTTGAAATAGCTGGTGGCGCTGCCAACAAGGTGTGTAATGCCCAGTTGCTCAAGGTTGTTCATATCAACGGCGGGCGGATCAACCAGCACCGGCAACTCAAGCTGGTGCAGAAAGGGCGTTTGCAGAAAATCTACCGTCATATCCACGGCTTCTTGTACGTTCATCGTGTAGCCGGTTTGGCTTTCGATGATGGGGATGAGGGTCCAACTTGTTGTATCCAGGTGTAACCAGGCGTCAATGGGGCGCTGGTTGATTTCCAGAGCCAGATCGTGAAAGTACGTTGCCAGAGCGGCTTGATTGAAGGCGATGCTAATTCTGCCAATGCCGTCAGCGTCTCTGGTCTCTTGCAGAATAAGCATCTCAGCAAGCGCTTCCGGCGGCAGCGTCCAGATTCGCCCTTCAAAGGTGAAGACCAGAGGTTGACTGAGCAGGGCGTTCAACTGCGCGCGCGCAGTTTCTGCGTCTTGAATTTTGGGCGAAGTGGTGTATAGTACCAAATTGACGGGCGCTTGCCGGCGCAACAGAATTGCCCGCCGAATGGCGTCTCTGCTGGCCGGAATGTCTACGGTTTGCCCGGTTTGCGCGGGGATAGCTTCTATGCTCAGGTCATTATGGAGGGTGAGTTTGGCGTTTTGAGCGGGGCGATTGAGGGCGTCAGCCAAATTTTGCAAGATGTTGTTGGCCGGGCCGGTATCAAAGGTGATGACCGGCGCAATATTGACGGGGTCTTCGGCGGCTTCTTTTTGCGCTTTCAAATCAGCCCAAAAAGCGCCTTTTCGGCCTACCGAAAAAGCCAGGTCTACTGTTTTTTCCATGTCTACACCGGCGCCCAACTCGGCGGCTGTCAGCGTGAAGCTTCCTTCGCTGCTGACTAAAGTAACGGGACGGCTGAGTAGCGCGTTAGCTTCTTTTGCAACTAATTGCCGCACCTCAGCGCGAGTCATCCGGCTGGCGTCCAGGCCGTTGATCTGCGCTCCCCAGTGGCTTCGGTGCAAAAAGTAAACCTGGTAAGCCAGCAAACTAAAAATGGCAACCACCAACAGACTG
>DUEH01000109.1 GCA_011192195.1 Chloroflexota bacterium
ATAGACGGGACAGCGTAGAGGCGTTTACGTTCAGCCTTGTCCCTTTTGGATACACAATGTTATTGTTGCGATCCCAAATTTCTTTGACCTCAAAATATCGATCCTCCGGCGGCCCGCCATATAAGCTAATACTCACTGTATCAATATCTGAGCGGCTCAGGGTTTCAATGAAGACTTTGAACAGTTCGTCTTCTGTTTTCGTTTCCAGGAGCGTTTGGGTGGTGTGATAAAGCAGGTTGGCGTAGTAGAGGCTGCTTTGCGTGAATTTGAAGAAGCGCGCATTTTCAATGACATTAGCCAGTTGATTGGCCATCAATTGCAGGGTATCAACATCTTCTTTGCTAAAGGCGTTCTCTTCAACGCTTTGCACATCCAGCGCGCCAATAACTTTGTCTCGTGAGGTAAGGGGAAGCGCCATTTCTGAGCGAGTTAGCGGCAGATGAGGGTTATCAAAGCGATGTCTTTCCAGATCAACGTTCAAAGCCACGCGCGCTTCGCCGTGACACGTGACCCATCCAACCATTGAATGTTCATCTTTTTTGAGGCGATGTTTCTGTTCCAGCAGTTTTTTACCGGCGCTGCCGGACCCGGCGTGAAATATAGCCCACTCGTCATTTTTATCCAGCAGAAAGATGGCGGCATAGTAGAAATTAAAGGTGTCGCTGATGATGTTGACGGCTTCATTCAGCAAGCGGTCAATATCCAAAATAGCCGAAGCCTTCTGCCCCACTTGGGCCACCGCTTCAAATTGAGCCGCTCGCCGCTGGATGGATTGCTCCAGAAGCGCCCGGTTGGTCACATCAAACAAGATGCCGTCTATGTAGAGCAGGCGCTCTTTAGCGTCGAATACGCCTGCGCCTCGTTCAAGCACATATTTGATCTGCCCATTCTGGTTGAATATTCTATACTGAACTTCATAAGGCTGTTTATGTTCCAGGTCTTGCCGAATCTTTTGTCTTACGCTGTCTCGGTCTTCCGGGTGCATCAGAGACAGAATAGATAAGTCGCCGTCGCTAAAAAAGCGCTTAACGGGGTAGCCGGTTATCTCAAAAAGTTCATTACTAACGTAAGTAAAGGCGTAGGTTTCGCCAAATTTGGCGCGATAGACTGCGCCGGGAATGTTATTGACCATAGCTAAATACTGCTGTTTGGATTCTTGCGCGGCAGCAAACAAGCCTGCGTTTTCTACCGCAATGGCAGCTTGCTGCGCTATCCCTTCCAGTAGTTTTACTTCATTGCCGGAAAAAGCGTTGTCTGCGCCAAGTCGCCGAACGAGCAAAACGCCAATGAGTCGGGCTTCGCTCTGGATGGGGACGGCGACCAGCACTTCTGGTTCCAGAGGCGTATCGGGGACAACAAAATGTTTGTTTTCCTCCGGTTTTTCAATTATTTTTGTGATAGTTTTCTTCGTTTTAGCCGCTAAGCCGCTGGCTCCCTGTCCAACAGGAACTTTAACCGCCAATATTTGCTCAACATAGTCCCCGGCAACAGCGCGGGGAATCAAAACATCTCCATCCGCAAGGAGAATAGCGCCATGTTCACTTTTTACACTGTCTGTGGCTTTGTGAACAATCAAGTCCAGTAGTTTAGTCAGGTCCATACTGGCTGAGAGGTCGCGATTGATTTCAAGCAATGTTTCCAACTCCTGGGTTGATTGTTGCGCTTTTTGGTAGAGTTGAGAGTTGACAATGGCGTTGGCTAACTGGTCGGTCATAATTTGCAGAGATGCAATATCATCATTACTGAAAGCGGATGGTTTTTCGCTTTGAATGGTGACAGCGCCAATGATCATATTTCTGCTGATGAGGGGAAGCGCCATTTCTGAACGGGTCAAAGGCAAATAAGGGTTGTTGAAATGCGCGGCGTCTTGCCCCACATCAAGCGCAATACGCGCCTGTTTGTTGGTGATGCACCAGCCAATCATGGAATATTCATCCAGCGCCAAACTGTGTTTGGCCTCTAGCTGTCTTTTACCTTCTTGCCCGCTGCCCGCCCGCAGCATCGCTTGATTTGCAGCCATATCAACCAGAAATACGCCTACATAATAAAATTCAAAGCCCTGTTTGATCAGTTTGACGGCTTGGGCAATAAGCCGATTCAGGTCCAGGATACTGCTGGTAATCTTTGAAATTTCTGCTCCGGTCTCAATTTGTCTGGCTCGCTGCTGCGCGCGAAGCGCCAGACGATGATTTTGCGCAGCAACCGCCAGGTGGCGCGTTAAAATCTGCAAAAAATCAACATCTTCCGCACTGTAAGCGTGGGGCGTTTGGTTTTCAATCAATAGCCAGCCAATATGCGCTTTTGTTGTTGTCAGGGCCAGCGCAATCATCGAACGTACACCCAGACGCTCAAGAATGGCGAGACTGCGCGGGTTCAGTCGCCGGTCTTCATGGATGTCTTCTATAATAAAGGCTTTGGCGGGGTCTATCTTCCAAAAGAGGGGAATAGTATCAAAGGTATAAACGTTGCCCATTACATCAAAAGCGTCGGGGCGCGTATCCAAAACCGCTTCTACACGCGCTTTCTTTTCTACCGCGTCAACATCCCCTTCAAACAATATCAACGATGTGTGCGCCGCCTCTTTGATGATGGGTAAATCTTTGAAGGCGTCCAGCAATTCTTGTAACGTTCTGGCCTCCCCCAGTTGTTGCAGAGCATCTAAAATCTGGGCTTTGTCCAGTAATTGTTGAACAATTTCAGTTTGGCGCATACAGTCCCCTTTTTATCAGGCGTTGTTTTGAGCGTGAATACCTAAATCCCACACTTGCTGGCCTTGCAAAATTGCCTTTATTTGATCTGGAAATTTATCCGGATCAATGGGTTTTCCCAAGAACCCGTCAAAGCCGGCTTGCTGCGCTTTTTTAAGGCTGGAAGGGTTTGCATCAGCAGTGATGGCTACAACACGGGCGCCTGAAAAACGCGCTTCAGCCTTGAGCTTGCGCATAGCTTCGTATCCGTCTTCATGGGGCAAATGGATATCCATTAGCACTAAATCCAATTTTGGCAGGGTAGTGGCAAATTCCAATACCTGCCAACCAGAGGCCTTCCACTCATAATGCCTGATACCGGAAAAAGCAAGCAAGCGCGCCACCAGAACCAGATTTTGCAAATTGTCCTCTACCACCAAAACATGCGCTTCTTTGGGGTCAATAGCTTTCTTATTGCTAATGTTTTGCTTTGTGTCCAGGTTTATTCGGGACATAATTCACCCTTGTTTTACTATAGTTAAACGCCGCTGCTCCTACACGCAGACAGCCTGTACTATAACACAGTTTCTATGGTTTTTTATTACAGAATCATTACAGATTTGGGGTGAAAGCGGATGCTACGCTTCTATTGCCAGCAGGTAGCGTCCGCCTTGAACGGTGGTAATAAGGCTTGGTTTGAGAGAGGTAGTCTCTAATTTGCGTCGCAAACGATGAATGTGAACGCGAACAATGCCTCGCGCTTCTGTTTCGGAAAGCCGGTAGCCGCGGATGGTCTCGAGGATTGCGCCCGAGTCTAAAGCGGTGTTGGGCGCTTTCATAAAACAGAGCAATAGATCAAACTCGGTAGGGGTTAGTTTCAGCGGGGTAGCGTTCAGATATATTTGACGCTGTTTAGGGTCTAGTTTTAGCGGGCCAACTATTAACGCTTGAGAATCGCGGTTGGGAAGAAAAGATTGCTGACCTTTATTTGCAATGCCATCTGCTACAGAAGACAATACTTCTTCCGTGTTAAATGGTTTTAGTATGTAATCACAGGCGCCGCGCTTTAGCGCGTCAATGGCGGAGTTTAAGGTGGCGTAGGCCGTGATGATGATAACACTGGTTTGCGGGGAATGTTCAGTCAGGTAGCGCATAATCTCCTGCCCGCCCATACCGGGGAGGCGCAGATCAAGCAGCGCCACATCAAAGGTATTCGTTTTTAGTAATTTCAACGCCTGTTCACCGGTGGCAACATCCCATACCGCATAGTTTTGCTGTTCCAGTTCCAGCTTAAGAAAATATCGAATGGTATCTTCGTCGTCTACAATCAGTATTCTTGGGTTCATTCTACCCCTGCAGGCAATCTTATCTCAAATGTTGTACCTGTTTGACCAGACGCAGCAATACGAATGCTGCCGTTATGAGCTTCTAATATTCTACGAGACAGGGCCAAACCCAGACCAGTCCCGCGATTTTTAGTAGTGGTGAAGGGTTCAAATATTTTTCGCGGGTCTGAGATAGAAATACCGTAGCCTGTATCGCTAATGTGTATTGCTACCACACCTTTAGCGGGAAGATTACAGGCTGAAATGTTAATGACGCCACCTTCTGGCATAGCGTGAATAGCGTTTTCAATTAAATTGCTAAAAACTTGTTCTACCCTACCCCGATCCACTACAATTTCAGGGAGTTGTTTAGCCAGCGTTATCTCTAGCTGTATCTGTTTTTCACGCAAGGCGGCTTGATATTCTTGCCCCACAGTGTTGACAATATCTTCCAGAGAATGGGATTCTTTTTGCAGATCAAGGGGGCGCGCCACCAGTAGAATGTCTTCTATGATGCGCTGAACGCGATCAACTTCTTTCAAGATCATCTGCCCGGCTTGATAGTCGGTGGTGTCCTGCGCTATCTTTTTGATCAGGTAGTTGACGCCAACTGTAATACCGGCAATGGGGTTGCGCAGTTCGTGCGCCACTATGGCCGACATTTCTCCCAAAACTGCCAACCTGTCCAAGCGACGACTTTCCGCTTCCAGCGTTTTTAGCGCCGTCAGGTCTTCTATCAGGCCAACCACGCCAATAAATTCTCCTTCGGCAGTGTACATAGGGGTGGCAGTGACGGCAATGG
>DUEH01000011.1 GCA_011192195.1 Chloroflexota bacterium
AGCGCGGCATCCCGGTTATCTACACGCCTATGACCCTGGCCGGAAGTTCGGCCCCGGTGACGGGAGCCGGCAATCTGGTAGCTTGCATGGCTGAATCCTTGAGCGGGCTGGTGATGGCCCAGCTCAAACAACGCGGGGCGCCGGTCATCTTCGGCGGTGTGCCGACAATTATTGATATGGCCAGCACGCTGGTCTCTTATGGCGCGCCGGAGATGAGCCTGTGGGCGTCTGCGTTGGCCGAGATGGGGCATTATTTCCATCTACCGGTATTCAGCACGGCCGGCTGCACCGACGCTGTAACCTTCGATCAGCAGGCGGCGGCCGAATCGGCTATGTCCTGCCTGATGGCGGCTTTGAGCGGCGCTAATCTGGTGCATGACGTAGGCTTTATGGAAGCGGCCAACTCGGCCTCGCTGGAGATGATTGTAGCTTCTGATGAGTACATCAGTATGATCCGCACCATCATGGGCGGCGTCGAGGTATCGCCGAAAACGCTGGCCCTGGATACTATCCATCAGGTCAAATCCGACGGCAACTATTTCGGTGAAGACCACACCTTCGACCATTTCCGCGAAAACTGGTTCCCCGGCTTGATGAACCGCTACGAATACGAACCGTGGCAACAAGCCGGCGGGCTTACCCTGGGCGAAAAGGCAAACCAACGGGTTCAGCAAATTTTGGAAGAACACGAAGCGTCCCCGTTGACGCCGGAGGTAGTGGCTGAGTTGAATGCTCTGGAAGCGCGTTGGTGGAAAGATCTGTCCTGATGTAACTTGATTTTTTTTCATAAACCTGATAAACTGTATTCAAGGTTCTATCCAGAGATTTTTTCTCTTTAACTACCAAAAACAGAAGGTTATCGTGCTAATTAGGTTTATAACAGGAAATTTTTTGTCATTCGATGATGAAATCGAATTTTCGATGATTCCAGGCAGGAGCAAAAAACACCCTCATCACATCGTTAGAGGGCGAAGAAATAAATTCAATGTACTTAAGACTGGAATCATATACGGAGCCAATGCTTCAGGAAAATCGAATTTAATTCGGGCAATGGCATTTGCCAAAGACCTTATAGTGAACGGCACAAGGCCTCAAAGACATATTCCTATAAACCGATTTTTATTAGACAAAAGTTGCGCTAATAAACCTGCCAAATTTGAATTCGAGTTTAAGATTCACGGGAAGTATTACGCTTATGGATTTGAATTAGATGCCCAAAGAATACATAGCGAATGGCTATATGAAATTAGTCGCTCTACAGAGAAGGTGATTTTCGAGAGAACGACAACCAGGGATGATAAAACAACGATCGAATTTGGAAATATTGAATTCAAGGGGAAAAAAGACAAGCGATTTGTTGAGTTCACTGGAATGGGAACGCGGTATAATCAGTTGTTCCTAACTGAAAGCGTTGAACGGGGGGTAAAACATTTTGAAAATATTTTTTCGTGGTTTCATCGAAGACTGACAATCATATTTCCTGACACTAAATTTCTTGGCCTGGAAATAAGTATCGAACAAGAAGACGACTTAATCCAGTATCTACTAAAATTGCTTCAAACATTTAATACAGGAATTTCAGATATAGGTTTTGAAGAAATCGATTTCTACAATGAAATGACAGATTTCCCAGACGAGACAAAGGCTGAGTTAGTACAAGAGCTAGACGCCGGCGACAAAACTGTAGTGAGAGCGTCTACCAATAAACGCTATCTGATTTACAGGGATGGTGATGATGAAATAAAAGCTTTCAAATTGATGACAAAACATAAAATGAAGGGGAGTGATGAAGAGGCGTTGCTTGAAATTAGTGATGAATCAGATGGCACCCAGCGTTTAATGGAGTTAATTCCTGCTCTGATTGATTTACTTAAAAATGAGCGAATTTATATTATTGACGAGCTTGACCGCAGTTTGCATCCGAGATTGAGTTACAAAATACTAGAGCTTTTCCTGAACAACAAAAGCCAACAAGAAAGCCAACTTATTGTCACTACCCACGAATCAAGCCTATTAGATCTTAAATTACTACGACGAGATGAAATATGGTTCGTGGAAAAAAACAGAGATGGCGCATCCAACATGTATTCTTTGGAAGAGTTTGCCCCCAGATATGATAAAGATATTCGTAAAGGATACCTTTTGGGTAGATTTGGTGCGATTCCGATTGTGCAGGATATTTCTGAACTGGGTTGGATAAACTAACTGATGCCCTCAAAACGAGTATTTAGACCACGCTATAGAAGTAGCGGGTTCCGAGACGCCAAATTGATTATAATTGCCACGGAGGGCACTAATACTGAGAAAAAGTATTTTGAAGACTTGGCCTCTCCAGAGTACTACCATAATCCACGAGTACATATAGAGGTTTTGCAACGTTTAACAACCGCATCTTCGCCAGAGCATATTATCAAACTGCTAGACCAATTCAAACGCCAATTCCGCTTAAATAAATACGATGAATTGTGGATGGTTATTGATATGGACAGATGGGGAGATGCCAAGTTAAGTAATATAGCCACACAATGCAAACAGAAACAATACTTTTTAGCAGTAAGTAATCCTTCTTTTGAACTGTGGTTACTACTACATATCAAATCTTTGGCTGACTACACCCAATCAGAGTTGGAAGAATTCATAGAGAACAAAAAGATAAATCGTAGAACCAAACTAGAAAAAGAATTGGTCAAGATACTTGGAAGTTTTAACAAAAATAATCCGGATACGTCTCAATTTCTTCCTTATGTAGACATTGCCATTGATAGAGCCAGAGGACGAGATACTAACCCCGACCACAGATGGCCCATCAGTTTAGGTTCACGAGTTTATTTGCTGGCAGAAAATATAATCAATCGCTAATATCACTCTACATCTTCTCTATCACCTATGCCTCAAGCCCCAACGATCGCCCAAATTCTAGCTGTCCCCGGATTGGATGCAAGCATTTCAGTAGGATTGGCGCTGAATGGAGAGCGCGTAGCTTGGGGGGAATGCATCCTCCCCTCCGGCAACAGCCTTACGCAAGATGCTGTCCTCGCCACTCTGAAACAGACAGTCATCCCCGCCCTACAAGGCCAACCCCTCACCGATTTTCGCGCCCTGACCGAAAAAGTTGAGACCCTGACCGAAGAAGTAACCGTTTCACAGCCAGCCCCTCCTCCGCCGCCCGATACAAGAGTCCAAAACCCATCTCGGCGAAATCTTTTCAGTGGAAAACTGTGGCTGCCGCCTGAAACGCCACCCACCGAAGATGTTATCGTGGAACGCATTATCCACCCGGCCATTCGCTATGGAGTAAGTCAGGCCTTGCTGGCCGCTGTGTCCATAGCGCGTAATGTTACAATGGCCGAAGTACTGGCAAAAGAATATAAGCTACGCCTCTCCAAAACAACCATCCCCATCCACGTTGAACTGAACGAGACCAACGCAATCCATATAGCGTCGTTATTGCCGGCCGCGTCACTTGGATACACCACGCCGGGCGATGACATTGAGGCAGAATTGGGCGCAAATGGCGAGATTTTGCAACGCGCCATCCGAAACTTACAAAAACGCCTGACGACAGCCGCGCGAGACAGCAATTTCCCTACCATCCACGTGAACGCGCGAGGCGGATTGGGAAAGCTATATGATAATGTGGGAAAAATATTGGGCGCAATCTTTGGGCTGACAAAGGCGTCCAGCCCTTGCTCGATGCGGATCGAGGACCCGGTACACCGTGAAGACCGCCAAACCCACATCGAGGCAATGTTCGAAGTGAAAGACTATCTGCGGATGCGCCGGATGGCAACGCCGTTGGTCGCCGGCGCGTGGATCAATTCACCGGATGATGTACTGGCTTTTGCTGAGGCTGGCGCCGCCGGTATGATTCGCCTGAATATGCCGAGGTTGGGCAGTTTGCACCGCAGCATCGAAGCCGCCCTGATCTGCAAAAAGCGCGACATCGCCATTTTGCTGGATGCTGGCCCCGCCGAAAGCGCCTACGCGGCGCAAGTTGCCTGCCACACCGCCCTGACCCTCCAGCCCGCCTTGCTCAGCGGAGCATCCCTTCCTCTCCTCCACAACGAAATGGCCCGCACCCTGGCCTGGGTTTCTCAGACAGTTCCAGCAAAATAAGTGTTCCAAAAGTAACCATTCAGTCCCCTCGTTCCCAAACTCTGTTTGGGGACGCAATTTCCCCGGAAACTCTGTTTCCATCACGCCCGAAACGGAGTTTCTCTGGCAAGCGCGTTCCCAATCTGGAGATTGGGAACGCGGAGGGGGTGGGTGAACGCTTACTCTCAAAAGTATGGCGCGCGGGGCGTGTTTCAGGTTTCTTGTTTCGGGTTGATACAGTCTACATCAGTATCTAAAGCAATTTTTGCATCTTTATCAAGTTGGTGTTATCTTGCGAGCAAATAGCCTTAACTTAAATCGGCGTTAATAGAATATCAAAATGGTTTGCAAAGTAGCAGCCCAAAAGGAGTAAAAAATGAATTATACGCCAAATCTAAGCTTGGAAGAAGCCAAAAAAATCCATCTGGCCTCGCTGGATGTACTCAAGCGCACCGGCGTCAAAATTGATCACGCCGAGGCAGCGGCGCTATTACTTGATGCAGGCGCTGTCAGGGATGACGAGGATCGGATTTTGATTCCGCCGCGACTGGTGGAAGAAGGGCTGGAAAAAATTCGCCCCACGTCCAGCGAAATTCAGATCTACACCAGAGATGGCGATCCGGCAATGTTACTGGGCAATGGCGAAACCTATTTTGGGCCAGGCTCAGATGCGCTTGAGATCAGAGATTTTAGCACAGGCGAACTTAGACCGGCAACTGTAGCCGATGTGGGAACCAATGTGACCGTCGCTGACGCAGTAGGCTTTGATTTTGTGATGACAATGGCTCTGCCGGCCGATTTACCGCATGTGTATCCTACCCTGTACGCCGAAATGGTCAAACACACAGCCAAACCTGCGGTAGTAACGGCCGCAACATTTGAAGAACTGTTTCAAACCTATCAAATTGCGGAGATGGTAGCCGGCGGCGAAGCCCAATTGCGCCAAAAACCTACGCTTGTGGCCTACGTTGAACCGATTTCGCCGCTGCACATGGACGAAGACGGCACAAACAAACTGTTGTATATGGCCGAAAAAGGGTATCCCAGCCTGTATGCTGCGGGAGCCAACTGCGGAGCAACCGCGCCAGTCACCATTGAAGGAGCAGTCAATCAGGCTAACGCAGAATTTTTGGCGGGTATGGTTGTGGCCACGCTCAAAAATGAACGCGCCCGGCTGGTAAGCGGCGCAAATTCATCTTCAATGGATATGCGGACATCGGGAGTTTGTTACGGCGCTCCGGAGTGGGGACGAAGCGTTGCCATGTATGCCGGGATGGGCCAATTCTACGGTCTGCCAAGTTGGGGATTTGCGGGCGGCAGCGATGCTGTTGAACCAGATTTTCAGGCCGGTATGGAAGCCTACGAGTCTATTTTGCTTGCCTTGCAGTCCGGTTCAAGCCTGGTGCATGATATGGCTTACCTGAAACGAGGCTACCTTTACGATCCGCGAATGCTTGTTTTGACCCAAATGATGGTTGACCGCGCCCGAAAATTACTCAGACCGCTCGAACTAACAGAGCAAAATCTGGCTGCGCAGGTCATAGATGAGGTCTCGCGAGAGAAAGACGGGCTGGACAATTATCCATCGCACTCACACACCTTTGAACAATTTAGGGAAGCATTGTGGATCCCACCGAAATATATAGAGCGAGGAATCAATCATACAAACAGTCTGCCAGAGCGATTGACCGAGATAGTCAAAGAGATCATCGCCACCCACAAAGCAAAACCCTTGTCAGAAACAATGCTCGCCAAAATAGAAACGTATCTCGCTTCGCTTTAAACTGGATGCGCTAAAATATTGGATTTTTATGACTGACAACAATTCCCCCCAAGATTTAGTGCTGGGCATAGATACCGGCGGCACCTATACCGATGGCGCGCTGCTGGAATATCACTCCCGCCGGACGCTGGCTTCGTACAAAAGCCTGACCACCAAGCGCGATTTTTCCATTGGCATCGAGGCCGTCATCGAAGGGATTCGCATCGAAGACCCTTCGGCGGTGAAAATGGTCTCCATCTCAACGACTCTGGCTACCAACGCCATTGCCGAGGGGAAGGGCAAGCGCGTTGCCCTGTTGCTCATTGGCTACGACCCGGATTTGATTGCCTCCTTCAAAATGGAGAGCCGCTTCGCCACCCCGCATTACCACTACTTTGGCGGGGGCCACGACCTGTACGGCCAGGAAAAAGAGCCGCTTGATCTACCGGGCATCCTGTCCAAAGTCAGTCAGATCAAGACTCAAGTGGACGCCATCGCCATCTCCGGCTACTTCAGCCCCCTCAACCCGGAACACGAAAACCGCGCCTGCGATGCCGTGTCCCGTATCTGCGACCTGCCGATTGTGCTGGGCCACCAGCTTTCCACCAAACTTGGCTCGGTGGAGCGGGCTACTACGGCGGCGCTCAACGCCTCGCTGCTGGCTGTACTGCGCGATTTTATCATCGCCGTGCGCCGGGCCATGGAACGTCGCCAGATTGACGCGCCCTTGATGGTAGTCCGCGGCGACGGCACGTTGATGAGCGACGAATTTGCCGCCCTTACGCCGGTGGAGACTATCCATTCTGGCCCGGCGGCCAGCGCAATGGGCGGGCGTTTCCTCTCTCGCCTGGATGACGCGCTGGTGGTGGATGTAGGCGGCACCACCACCGATCTGGCCCTCATCGAGGCGGGGCAAGTGACCGTTGGCGAAGAGGGAGCTACGGTGGGCAATTACAAGACAGCGGTCAAAGCGGCCAACCTTCTTTCCATCGCCCTGGGCGGCGACAGCCACATCACCCTGAGCCGGGACAAGAAAATCGCCATCGGCCCGGAGCGCGTTGTCCCTCTCTCTTACCTGGCCTGGAAATACCCCTCCGTCCAAAAGCGGATCAAAATCCTGGCCCGTCGAACCTGGACTCACGCCGATCCCGCCTGGCTGGAATATTGGCTTCTGCTCCGCGAGCCGGTCGAACGGGATGGGGGCTTGGCCGCGACGCCCCGCCACAAGCGCCTCATCGCCTTTTTGCGCGACGGCCCCAAACCCCTGCCGGAGATTTTGAAGCATCTTGAGTTGCTGCACGCGGCGCAATTCAACGTGGGCGAACTCTTCCGCCAAGAGATCATCGGCAAAGCGGGCTTGACCCCCACCGATTTAATCCACGTGGAAGGGCGCTATACTCCCTGGGATGTCGAGGCGGCCGCCGTAGCTCTGAACGCCTTCAGCCGCTACCAGTTCTGCGACCCGGCCGATTTCCGCCGGCAGGTGTGGGCGCAGACTACAGAAACCATCGTCCGGGCCATCATTACCTTTCTCAGCGGCAAAAGGCTCTCCCAGACCGCCCTGTCCGCCGACGATATGGGGAGCTGGTTCTTTGCCAATAGCATCCGGCCAAGCCATCCCCATTTAGAGACCCGCTTTCGCTTGCGCCAGCCAATCATCGGTATCGGCGCGCCGTCCGAAATTTTTCTCAAGGACGTGGCCGACATCCTCCACACCGACCTGATTTTGCCGGAGTTTCACCAGGTCGCCAACGCGGTAGGGGCTATCGCCGGCAGCGTGATGGTCACAGAAGAGATACTGCTTTATCCGAAGATGTCCGCCGAGAGGCTGGATGTCATCGCATATTACGCGCAGTTCAGCGATGGACGACAAGAATTTGAATCGCTGGACGATGCGCTGGCCTACGCCCGCCGCTTGAGCCGGGAACGCGCCCTGAGCGCCGCCCTTCATTCCGGGGCAAACAACCCCCAAGTGGTGGTAGAAGAACTGACTGACGGTCTGGACACGTATCGCATTCGCGCCAAAGCGGTGGGCAATCCACGCTTGACAAAGTAGTGTAGGACAAGCTGTTAGCTTGTCCCTGATCAGCAACAAGGACAAACTAACAGTTTGCCGAAGGTACAATAAGGGGGCAACCTATGGCGCTGCTAAGAGTAGACACCCAACGCGCTTACGAGTTGATCAAAGAGAAGATCACCATCCTGGAGCTGGGGCCGAGCGCGCCGCTCGATGAGCAGCGCTTGGCCGATGAGCTGAATATGGGTCTGGTTCCGGTACGCGAAGCGCTGAAATTGCTGATCCACGACGATTTGGTGGTGATTACAGAACGTCACGGGCTATACGTGACCGACATCAATCTCCCCGATCTGGAGCAACTCAGCGAAATGCGCCTCTCTCTGGAATCGCTGTGCGCCCGTCTGGCCGCTCAGCGCGCCACATCCGACGACATCGCCGTGTTGGAGGCGCTGCGACAAGAGCAGGCCAGTATCCCGCCTGAAGACAACCGCCGCCTGTTTGATCTGGACCACAAATTCCATCAGGCCATTGCGCAGGCGGCGCATAACAAGTACCTGGCCCGCGCTTTGGAACACTTTTTTGGCCTGTCGCGGCGATTGTGGTATCTTGCGCTATCAGATTTAACCTTTCTACCGGCAGCGGTAGAGGAACACCTGGAACTGATAACAGCCATCAAAACCGGAGACGCTGACCGGGCCGAGCAAGTTATGCGCCATCATGTGCAAAATTTTTATGCCCAGGTACAGGAAATTTTAGCTCAACGCGGATTCGATGGGTAAAAATTAGAAATTAGAAATTAGAAGGTAGAAGGGTTGCCGGCTTGTTTCTAATTTCTAATTTCTAACGTTTTTCGGTTTTCTGGGGTTATGATTTGTGGTAAAATGTAAATGAATACCAGATGGTTGGAATGACTAAAGGAGAAACTGATATGGAAGTTGTTCAAATACAAGTGTCCTCAGGTTTAGCAAAACGGCTGCGCCCATACCAGAATAAGCTGGCATACATTTTAGAGAGAGGGTTGCGCTATATTGAAACTGAAGCGGATACCGTGCGTGATGGGGAATCTCAGGCAGATGAAAAATCAATGCAAGAACGGATTTCAACTGTTTTGCAGCAAGTTGGCGTTACAAACCCTGCTTTGGAAAGCGCTGCTGAATACGTGGCAAGTTCTGAAAATCGAAACTGGCAGCCAATTCGCGCAGGGGGTAAACCTGCTAGTGAACTCATTATGGAGGAAAGAGGAAGCTACTTGTAGAATCAGGAATAGCTCAGTTTGATTACTTTGATAGCAGCGCTTTGGTCAAACGTTATTTTGATGAGATTGAAGACAGAAAATCCTAATCTCTACGCTTGATGATGAAATCAATCGCCGATTTTGCCCTCGCCAACGCTGAAACCGGCGTTGGCTTGGCCTTGCAAGACGATAAGGGGCGTTACCTCTTTTTCCTGGCCGGAACCCGACACCGTTGCCCGCCCGGTGAACTCTTTTATGCTGGTATTGGCGGCCACCGAGAAGAGGGTGAAGGCTGGCTGGCCTGCGCTCATCGCGAAGCCAGGGAAGAAATTGGCGTGGATGTGGATATTTTATCCGCCTTGACCGCCTGGTATATCCCCCAACACGGCCCAATTCAACAACTCAGTATGATTGACCAACCGCGCCCACTGGCTTTTTACGAAATGATCCATCCGCCAAACACCCCACAAGCCGGAGGGCTATATCGCATCGTCATTTACAGAGCGCGGCTGCGTGAACAACCCCGGAATATGCCGGAGGACGAACTGCAAGGCGTAATCGCTCTGACAGCGGAGCAGGTCATCCGGGGTCCGCATCGAAGACCAACGCTGGCCGACTTGCTAACAGAGGGCGCTTCCATTACCGCAGGGGGTAAAATGGTCAGCCGGGAGGTTCGGCTATATCCTATTGGCACAGCGATGGCGTTGGCAAAGGTATTACAACTTTCAGAAATTTAGGTATATTGCGGTTTTGCCGCATCGTTCAGAGCAGAATTGGCAGAATGCTAGAATAAAAATTCTATCATTCTGCCAATTCTGCTCTTGACAGGAGACAACACAATGCCCAAAGTAACCGTCATTTATGGCGAAAAAGAAAAAACGGTAAATGTAGCAACCGGCAGCTTGCTGGGCGACGCCATTGCCGCCACCGAATTACCCTTAGAGCAGCCCTGCGCCGGACGAGGTACCTGCGGCAAGTGCAAGGTACTGGCGGAGTCTGGCCTGACCCCGCCCGACGAGGTGGAATTGGCCAACCTTACCCCCGGCGAACTGGCGGTGCATAATCGTCTGGCTTGCCGCGCCCGCGTTCAAGGGAACGTGAAGGTGTCCCTGGCTCCCATCGTGGTCTACTCCAACAAGATTTTTCGGGCCGGCAACCGTCACAAGCGGGAAAAGGATGTTCCTCTGGGCCTGGCCATTGATTTCGGTACGACTACCGTGGCCGCCTTTCTAACTATGCTTGATAACGGCGAAGTAGTGGCCGGGGGCGCGGGCCTCAACCAACAAACCGTCTACGGGGCCGATGTCATCTCCCGTCTGGCCGCCGCTACCGAAAATCAGGTCAACGCGGAGCGCCTTCACAAGTTGGCTCTGGCCTCCATCAATCAGGCCGTTGATTCCCTCAAACTCTCTCCCCGCATCCGCCAGCGCATCAAGCGCGTCACTATTGTGGGGAACGTGGCTATGCACCATATGCTGGCGCGATTGCCTCTGGACACCTTGGCGATTATGCCCTTCCAGCCACACGCCTCAGAGTCCATTCCAGACGCATCCACCTTGCTGGACGGCATTTTCCCCGCAAACGCAAAAATTACCCTGCCGCCCCTCATCGGCGGATTTGTTGGCTCCGATGCTCTGGCCTGTCTGGCCTTCTTTGGCTTTGACGCGCCAAACGGCCCAATGGCCGCTATTGATTTGGGCACCAATGGCGAAGTGCTGGTCACGGACGGAGAACGCATCTTAACCGCATCCACAGCCGCCGGCCCCGCCTTCGAGGGAGTCGACATCTCTTGCGGATCGCGGGCGATAGATGGGGCAATTACCAAAGTTCGTCTCAACGGCGGCAATTTCGAGTTCGATACCATTGCCAATGAGCCGCCAGTCGGTTTGACCGGGTCGGGGTTGATGAGCATAGTGTGCGAGTTGCGTCGAGCCGGCGTCATCGAGCCGAGCGGTCGTCTGGTGAAACAGCCCCTTTTGGCGAATCGAATAGGCCAAAACGACGAGGGTGTAAGTTTTGTTCAGTTGACAACGGACGGTCAGCTCAGCCTGACCCAGTTCGATGTGCGGGAATTACAAAAGGCCAAAGGCGCCATTCGAGCGGCTGTGGATATTTTGATGAGGCAGCTTGGCTTGAAAGCGGAGGATATGCAGCGGGTCATCCTCACCGGTTCTTTTGGCGGTCAGATTGATATTGACGCGGTGTTAGGCTTGGGGATGATTCCCCCGGTGCGCTATGAAGCGGTAGAGACCACGCCCAACGGCGCTGGTCTGGGCGCAGCAATATTCTTGAGCGACGAGGGCTTTGCCCTGGCCGAATCTCTGGCTGCCCGCGCCGAACAGGTGGAGTTGGACCTGGATGCAGACTTCAATATGCGTTACGTGGAGGCGCTTTCGCTTACGCCTGATGGAGTGAGTTGAATTAGTAGAAAAGCGCCGCAGGCCGGGGAGATTGGGGGGTGTACCCAAAAAGAGGGGCATACTATCCCCCCCCACTTTCCCCCTCTTTCTCCTACTCAAATGAAACACACCCAAACCGTTTTTGACTAATATCAATTCTTGGTTTATAATCATTACAAATTACAAATCACTATCACCAAACAGGTAGACCTTATGACTATCGAAGAAAAATTGGTTGCAACCCTGCGTGAACAAGGAATGAAAATCACGCCTCAACGTCGATTCATCTTTCAGGCCCTGGAACAAAAGCATGATCACCACCCCACCGCCGAAGATATTTACAACACGGTGCGCCAAACCCTGCCGGATATGTCGCTGACCACCGTCTACAACACCCTGAGAGAACTGGTAGGGATGGGCCTGCTGCGTCAGGTAGATCTGGGCGAAGGGATGACTCGTTTTGACCCCGCCACCGAAACTCACCATCACCTTCTATGCACCAAATGTGGCCGTCTGGAAGACATCCATCGCCAGTTCCGCAATRTCACCCTCCCTCCAGACGAAGCCAAAGGCTTTATCATCACCAATCAYCAGGTTATCTTTGAAGGCATCTGCCCGGATTGCCGGTAACTGATTTACGATTTNNNANNNNCGATTTACGATTGCAAGAAAACCCTCGTAAATCAGAAGATTGCGGAGACAAAAGTGAGTACCGAACAAACTACAACACCTATCAAAGCCAACAACAACCCAAGCTGCKCCGATATTTTGACGCAGGCCGTACAGCAGTATCCGGGGCTTGAAAGCGCCCTGGTTGACCATCGCAACGCCTCATTAACCATCRGTTACAACCCGGACACGCTTAACCCCCAAGCCGCCGACCGCATCACTTTGGAACTAAGCCGACAAATCAACCAACGCAGAAAAACTCACCAACGCCAACATAAAACTATTCACAGCGTAGACTGCGCGCCGCTTCACCCTGATGATGAAATTCGTCAGCGCGTTGCCGTCATCAACAAGGGAGATAAACTGACGCCGGAATTAAAACGTCAACTTCATCTCACCGAAAGCCATCTGGCGCGCATCGAGAAACGCTACCAACAGACCGAAAAAAAAGCTGCGCCGCCGAAAGAAAGCTGGATCATCCGCAATCTGGACGCCGTTCTAACCGCCATCAGCCTGATTACCCTGTTGGGGGGCATTATCAGCGGCGCGCTAAATACAGCCAGAAATATTCAGGTGGCCTTTTTTGTCATTTCCTGCGCCGCCGGTGGCTATATAGGCTCAAAAGAAGGCATCCAATCGCTCAGAGAACTCAAGTTTGACGTAAACCTGCTGATGCTGGCGGCGGCTGTTGGCGCCGCCGCTATTGGCGCGTGGGAAGAAGGCGCTGTCCTCCTCTTCCTCTTCTCCCTCAGCGGCACGCTTGAAGGTTACGCAATGGAGCGCACCAGCGCCGCCATCGAAAAATTGATGGACCTCAGCCCGGATGAAGCTCTGGTCAAACAGGGGGAACACGAAATTCCTACCCCCGTCGAAAATCTCCTGTTGGGCGATGTCATCATCGTCAAGCCGGGCGCGCGTTTGGCCGCCGATGGTGAAGTGCTGACCGGCGAATCTGAAGTTGACCAGAGTCCCATCACCGGCGAATCCGCCCCGGTCAACAAAAAGCCGGGCGATCCGGTCTTTGCCGGTTCCATCAACGGGCAAGGCGCAATGGAAGTAGAAGTCACGCGACTGGCGCAAGAAAGCGCCCTGGCAAAAATTGTACAAATGGTCTCAGAAGCTCAAAGCCAGCGCAGCCCCACCCAGCGCGCCATTGACTGGTTTGGCAGCCGCTACACCGTCGCCGTTGTGCTGGGCGCGCTGGCAATGATCGTCATTCCCTACTTCTTTATGGGCTGGCCCTTTAGTCAGGCTTTTTACCGGGGAATGGTGCTGCTGGTGGTAGCTTCGCCCTGCGCGCTGGTCATTTCTACTCCGGCGTCGGTGTTAAGCGCTATTGCCAACGCCGCCAAAAACGGCATCCTCTTCAAAGGCGGGGCGCATCTGGAAAACACCGGGCTGGTCCAAGTGGTGGCCTTTGACAAAACCGGCACGCTCACCACCGGTGAACCGGGCGTCACTAACATCCTGCCGCTGGACGGCGTGGCGAAAAATGAGCTGCTCGTTCTGGCCGCCGCCGTGGAAGCCCGCAGCGAACACCATCTGGCAAAAGCCATTGTTCGCGCGGCAAAACAAAAACACCTGGAAATTCCCCGCGCCGTTGAATTTCAGGCGATGATGGGACGCGGCGCGCGCGCGCTGGTAGGAGGACAAGCCATTCAGGTGGGTAAGCCGGCCATGTTTAACGCAGACCCGGCAATGGATGACCTGCGCTCGCAAACTGGCGCACTGGAAAACGAAGGCAAAACTGTCGTCATCATCAGCCGGGAAGACAAGGTTATTGGCCTGATTGGGATAGCCGATAGCGCGCGTCCGGCGGCCAAAGAAATGATTGTCAGTTTGAAGCAAAACGGCATTCAGCGCGTGGTGATGCTCACCGGCGATAATCCGCACGCCGCCAAAAGCATCGCCGACGATGCCGGAGTGGATGAATTTTACGCCGAATTGCTTCCACAGGATAAAGTTCGTCTTTTGAAGGAATTAGAGGCCAAATACGGCGCGGTAGCCATGGTTGGCGACGGGGTAAATGACGCGCCCGCCCTGGCTGCCGCCACCGTTGGCATTGCCATGGGCGCCGCCGGAACCGACGTAGCCCTGGAAACCGCCGACCTTGTCCTGATGGCCGATGACTTGAAAAAGCTGCCTTACGCCATCAACCTCAGTCGCCGCTCACGCAGCATTATCAAGCAGAACCTCAGCTTTGCAGGGATGGTGATTGCGCTGCTTATCGCCAGTTCGGTCTTTGGTCTGGTTCCTCTGACCATTGGCGTAATAGCGCATGAAGGCAGCACCCTGCTGGTAGTCCTCAACGGCCTGCGTCTGCTGAAAACGCCAAAGCAATAATCTTCTCTATTTGCCAAGTCAATCGGCGCAAGGCATAATAAAAATGAGTAATCGTCTAACGAGACTTCGCCTCAAACCAACAAGTGATAAGGGAGACTCACGGACGGAAGAAAACACGGACAAAAACAAAAAAATCATTGTCCGTGTTTTCTTCCGTCCGTGAGTCAAAATCTTGTCTCATCTGTAAAGAATTTTCACCCTCAAGGAGTTCATCCCCTTGAATAACATAACAAAGGAGCAAGTATGAGCAAAGAAACAAAAAACACCCTGAGCATTACCGACAACCGCACCGGCAAAGCTTACGAAATCCCCATCGAGCATGACGCTATCCGGGCCATAGATTTACGGCAGATCAAAGTCAAGCCCGATGATTTTGGTATGCTAAGTTATGATCCGGCCTACCTCAACACCGCGTCTTGCAAAAGCAACATTACCTGCATTGACGGCGATAAAGGCATTTTGCGCTATCGCGGCTATCCCATTGAACAATTGGCCGAAAAAAGTACCTTTCTGGAAGTAGCCTATCTACTGATTTACGGTGAACTTCCTTCTAAAGACGAACTGGATTACTGGGGGCAGCGCATAATGCGCCATACTTATATTCACGTAGCCTTGGCCAAGTTGATGCAAAGCTTCCGCTATGACGCTCACCCAATGGGCATGTTCATCAGCAGCGTAGCCGCTATGTCCACACTCCACCGGGAAGCCAAATACGTTGATGACCCTGAAATTGTGCAAAAACAAATTTGGCGGCTCCTGGGAAAATTGCCTACCGTTGCCGCCTTTGCCTACCGCATTCGCATTGGCCGCCCTTTCAACTATCCGGACAGCACCCGAGGCTATACCGGCAACTTCATCTATATGCTCGACTATATGAACGAGCAAGACTATGAGGTGCACCCCACGCTGGCCCGCGCTCTGGACATCCTTTTCATCCTCCACGCCGACCACGAACAAAACTGCTCTACCTCTGTTATGCGCAGTATCGGCTCCAGCCGGGTAGACCCCTACAGCGCCTTAGCCGGGGCTGCGTCGGCTCTTTACGGCCCCCTGCACGGCGGAGCCAACGAAGCTGTTCTGCGTATGCTCGTCGAAATTGGATCAGTTTCTAATATTCCGGCCTACATCGAGCGCGTCAAAAAAGGCGAAATGCGTCTGATGGGCTTCGGTCATCGCGTTTACAAAAACTACGACCCCAGAGCCAGTATCATCAAAAAAGTAGCCTACGATGTCTTTGAAATCACCGGCACAAACAAGCTAATTGACATAGCCGTTGAACTGGAGAGAATCGCCCTGCACGACGAGTATTTTGTCTCCCGAAAATTGTATCCCAACGTAGACTTCTATAGCGGCATTATTTATCAGGCAATGAGCTTTCCGGTTGATATGTTCCCGGTACTCTTTGCCATCCCCCGCGCCGCCGGATGGCTGGCTCAGTGGGTGGAAATGGTCAATGACCCGGCGCAACGCATCGCCCGCCCGCGCCAGCTATATCTTGGCGCAGACAAACGAGACTACACCCTGCCGCAAGAAAGATAATGACACGTTTTTTGTAATGGTTCAGAATAAGCTGCGGTGATTATGTCAAAACACTACAACGGATGGATGAAAGAACCGGATAAAAACACTTCCTTGAACGAGAAAAATCCGTTGATTTCGGCAATCCGGTGTAGTGTTCCTTCTGCAACAATTACTGAACCACTACAATAATGACACGTTTTTCCTATAGATTCTCGCTCTGTAACGTTGTATAATGACTTTAAGATTAGCACATTAAAAAGGGAGAGAATTATGTCTCATCAAAATGCAGGCACTTTAAAAGTAAATGGATTCTCATTGAATATGGCCAAAGCCAGTTTGCAAAAAAACGGCCGGGAAATTCACCTAACGCCAAAAGAAGTCAAGGTACTGGCGTTGCTAATGCAAAATGCCGGTCAAGTGGTTAGCAGAAAAACATTGATGAACCGCGTTTGGGAGACAAATTATCTGGAAGACACCCGCACGCTGGATGTCCACATCTGCTGGTTACGCCAAAAAGTAGAGGACAATCCCAAAATCCCGCAACGCATTATAACCAAGCGTGGACGCGGCTACTTATTGAAGGTTTAGATGCTTTAGCTTATAATAGCTCAGGACGCAAGCCCTGAGCTATTTGTATTTTAAAAGCGGGAGACTTTGTAATGAACACAACGCAAAACAACCTCATTGGCAAGCGGGTAGAACTGCTGGACAAGGGGTGGCTTGAATTACAAGACTTGATGGGAGATGATTTAGCCATTATCAATGCCGCCCGCGTATCATTTCTGGGCGAAAGCAAAGGCGCTGAAGCCGATAAAAAACTGCTATTCTATCTGATGAAACATCGCCACACCAGCCCCTTTGAGCAAGTTGAATTTAAATTCAGGGTGCATGCCCCTTTAGTTACCTGGTGGCAATGGGTCAGACACCGAACCTGGAATTTCAACGCCCAAAGCGGACGCTACACCCCTTTTGAAGAAGACAGCTTTTACCATCCGCAGGGTTGGCGTAAGCAGGCCAAAGACAATAAACAAGCCAGCGAAGGCGAACTCTCTCCCACAGACGCCGCCAAACTTTCCACGCTGCTGACCGAACACTACGAACAAGGTTTTCAGCTTTATCAACAAGCGCTGGATATCGGCGTTGCCAAAGAACAAGCGCGGCTCTTTTTGCCCGGTTTTTCTGTGTACTACACCTGGGTCTGCAAAGTGGACGCGCATAACCTAATGCACTTTCTCTCCCTGCGCATGGCCCCCGACGCCCAGTACGAAATCCGCGTCTACGCTCAAGCCATTTACCAACACTTCTTCAAACCCGCCCTGCCCTGGACGGCAGAAGCCTTTGAGCAAAGGGTGAAGGCGGAAGAGCCTGCCCTGAGCTTGCCAAAGGGATGGGGGTAAAATCCACTTTGCTGGAAGCCGCGGGATTTAACGAGACTAAAGGATACGACTAAATGGATATTCAACGCCTTCGATTTGACCCGATTGACCGCACACAGTTGATACTACTGACCCAACTTTCGCCGGCTAAACGTTTGCAAGCAATGCTTCACGCCCGCGAGTTGGCGGTTGGCCTCATTAGAGGTAAATTGCGGCATCGCCACCCTGAGCTGCCTTCATCGGCCTTAAACCTGAAAGTTTTGGAGGAAATTGCCCGTGTCCAGAAAATCAGACCCGGCCCTTAGCCTGTTTTTTGATATTTTACAGACTTTAGAGACCATCAACGCGGCGCAACTAGGCGAAGATGTCGCTGAATTGTGGCAGGCCATAAAAACAGTTGCCCAAGCAGAAGCCGAACAGATAACATCTAATGAAAGGCGATAAGGGACACTGGTTTGTATTGGCGGCAGCCATCCTCTGGGGAACTACCGGCACAGCGCAGGCCTTTGCCCCGGCAAGCGCCCAACCGTCAAGTATCGGCGCGATTCGTCTGGCGGTGGGCGGCGCGGCGCTGCTGCTCTTTGCTGCCGCACGCGGCGTCTTGGGGGATGGCAAGCCGTGGCGCCTTCTACCAACGCTCATTTCGGCGGCAAGTGTAGCCGCCTACCAACTCTTCTTCTTTGCCGGAGTAGCCAAAACCGGCGTGGCAACAGGCGCAATTATCGCTATCGGCAGCGCGCCTGTTCTGGCGGGAGTCTTAGGGGTTTTACTGCGTGGAGAGCGTCCGGACCGCCGCTGGATGCTGGCTACAGCGCTGGCAATCGCTGGCGGGGCGCTGCTGGTTGGTGGGGGAGAAGGCGGCCTTAGTGTTGATCCTGTTGGCGCGCTATTCGCGCTGGGAGCCGGAGCGTCTTACGCCCTTTACGCTGTCGTCAGCAAGGGGCTGTTGGCAGACCACCACCCGGACGCTGTCACCGCCGTTGTCTTCAGTCTGGGGGCCGTTTTTCTGCTTCCCATCCTGTTCCAGGCGAATTTAAGCTGGCTGGCGCAGCCACACGGCCTGGCAGCAGCGCTGCACCTGGGGCTGTTTGCCACTGCCGCCGCTTACGCGCTTTTCTCGCGCGGGTTGATGACTACACCCGTTGCCACCGCCGTCGCCCTCTCGCTGGCCGAACCGCTGGCCGCCGGTCTGTTGGGCGTCTTCATCCTTGACGAACGCTTACCACCGCAAGCAATGGTTGGCGCAGCGTTGCTTCTGGGCGGCCTGCTTTTGCTTTCAACACGCTTAAAAACCGGCTGAAACCTCGATTACAGTTCCTTCGCCAGCCAAAGCGCGTTGAATGGGGTTCTCCACGCGGCCATCGGCGAAGATGATGCGCTTGAGTCCGCCGGCCAGGGCTTCTTGCGCCCCCATCACCTTCTTTTTCATGCGATCTTGGGCTACGTCCATAAAGGTATCCAGTTTTTGGGCGGGAATGTGGCGAATCAGGCTGCTTTCGTCCGGAAAATTCTTCAGCAGACCCGGAACGTTAGAAAGAATGACCAGGGTATCGGCCTCCATTGCGATGGCGGTGGCGGCGGCGGCGCGGTCACCGTCTACGTTGATGGCTTCGCTTTCATAGCTAATGGCGGGCGGCGTGAGCAGCGGCAAATAGCCTGCCAAAAGCAGCGTATTAAGCAACGCGGTGTTGACCTTTTCCACTTTGCCGGTGTAATCATTTCTGATGACGCGGCGACGGCCTTTTTCTACAATTTTGATGACGCTTTTACGCTTGCCTTCCCACAAACGCCCATCCAATCCGCTCAAACCGATGGCGTTGACGCCGCGCGCCTGCAATTTTTCCACCAACCCCTTGTTCATTTGACCACAATAAACCATTTCAAAAATTTCGATAGTGCGGCGATCAGTGCGACGAGAACTAAAACCGCTGACCGAGGTGACAAACTGCGGCGGATGCCCCAACGCCGTTGCTACTTCATTGGTCAAGGCAGAACCGCCGTGAACGACGATCATTTGCTGGCCTTCTTGCGTCAAACGGGCAATATCATCAGCTATCAAATCGTAGTCAATGCCAGCGCTGCCGCCGATTTTCAGAACAAACATA
This sequence comes from Chloroflexota bacterium, assembly GCA_011192195.1. Lineage (GTDB taxonomy): Bacteria > Chloroflexota > Anaerolineae > 4572-78 > 4572-78 > DUEH01. Next base: position 19,522 of record DUEH01000011.1, read on the forward strand.
ACAAACTCCTACACAGGGTGCAAGCCCGGAAATTCCAGACCCGCCCGCTCATCAAAACCGCACATCAAATTCATTGCCTGCACGGCGGAACCGGCAGCGCCCTTCATCAAGTTGTCAATGGCAGAAATGACCACTACGCGATTGCTGTGCGGGTCCACTTCAAACCCGATGTCGCAGAAATTAGTTCCGGCCAATAGTTTGGGATCGGGGTAGCGGTGAATGCCGGTTCTGCTCTTGACCAGTCGGATGAATGGCTCATTTTTGTAGGCAGCGCGATATAATTTCCACAAATCGCGTTCCGCCGGTTTCTCTTTCAGAAAACAATGACTGGTTGCCAGCGCGCCGCGCACCATTTCAACGGCGGTGACGGAAAAATGCAGCGCAAAATCATCACCCAAGGCCTGCTGAATTTCGGCCTGATGGCGGTGTCCGGTGGGCTTGAATGAGCGAATAGAACCGCTGCGCTCAGGGTGATGAGAAGATTGGCTGGGGCGACCACCGCCCTCAGATGAACCGACTTTCACCTCGGTGACAACGCTTTCCAGCAGCCCGGCGTCAGCCAGAGGAGCCAGCCCCAGATTGGTGACAGTAGCGTTGCAGCCCACGCCGGAAACATAGCGCGCATCACGCAGCGCGTCGCGATGGCGTTCCGGCAGACCGTAGACAAATTT
>DUEH01000110.1 GCA_011192195.1 Chloroflexota bacterium
CGCCTTTTCAATATCATCGGTATAGCCAGTCATACAGGGCATCACAAACGATGGGCGAATGGTGAAGACTTCCTGCATCACCGCGTAGTTTTATCCGACGCAAACGTATCTCTGGCATTTTCTTTGAGGATGGTAATATATCGTGCAAGGTGTAACCTGATGCAATGTTCTGCGGAAAAAGTTCCGGGAATTCGACCATCAATTCCTCAATTCCAGACCTAAATATGGCCGGCTCGTCTATCATTTGGGCACACTCGTCCTTATCGATGGGTAAGCATATCTGTTTTGTCTTGTTTGCCAAAGGATTGAAATCTTTTTTTTACTGCAAATCCTTTTTTTCGGTGTAGCCAGCATAATGAACCCCTTATCTTATTTCAACTTGGCGTTCATTTTACCACACTGTTGACATAATGATTATCATCCACCTAATGGCTTATCATAAATATGGCAACCACAGAAAACGTCAGAACCAGAGAAATTCGGGGAGACATCTCCCGCGCTTTATGCGACTTCTTAATCCGGCAGGAACCAGCTCAAGACGGCGCTAATAACGCTGATGATGATGGCGCCCACAAAAGCGATGAAAAAGCTCTTGAACATACCGCCCCCCAGACTTAATGAACCGCTAAACCACACCGTCAACATCAGCATCAACGTGTTGATGATCAGGGTGAACAACCCCAGAGTGAGCCAGTTGACAGGCAAAGTCAACAGCTTGGCAATGGGCCGAATAACGGCGTTGACCAGACCAAAAATAATGGCTACAATAATGAGGTTGAAAATGCTCCCGTCGAAGTTGAAGCCAGACAGTACCAGACTGGTGAGCCAAATGGCAACAGCGTTAATGACCACACGCAGAACGAGTTTCATATTCTCCTCCCTGAGATATTTGGTTGGAGAAGGCTAAAAACAGTTGATTGGGAAACGCTATAATAAATTGTGACAGAACTACGGTCCAACATTCTAGCGTATGTCTCCTGTTTTGGCGAATCTTAAACATCAGGTAACTACTCAGGCTCAGGTGCGACGCACTTAATAAATTGTTTTTTAGTGCAAATAACTACCCAATATCGTCAAAATTTGCGCTTGCAGGGCGCTTCGTGAAGTGCGTTGCACCTGTTTTCTCTATGGCTGAGTAGTTACAACATCAGCTAATGATTCTACGTTTTTCCTGCAAAACTCTTGTACATTTGATAGAAAATTGTGGTAAAAAAAAGAAAAAGCGAGTTGTAAAAAGCAACTCGCCTTTTTGGGCTTTATAAGCAATAATGTAAACCCGGGCTATTTGCCAATACAAAACTTGCTGAAAATTGTATCCAGCAAATCTTCTGTGGCTGTTTCGCCGGTAATTTCGCCCAGAGCGTCAACGGCCTCTCGCAGGTCAATGGAGACTAAATCAGGCGAAAGACCCTCTACCTGAGCCTGAATAGCCATTTGCGTATGGTCAATGGCCCGATTGATAAGGGCTTGATGGCGCGGGTTACTGACCAATGCGACATCAGAGGCGATAACTTTCCCGCCGGTGACTTGCTCGATGATGATTTTTTCCAGAGTTTCAAGTCCCTCGCCGGTCAAGGCAGACATCGGGATTTGCGGTATACCGGGCAGGAAATCATCTGGCGTGGGATGAGCCTGGGGTAGATCAATTTTATTCAATACCAGCAGAGCCGGTTTCTGGCGCAGCAATTTTTCGATTTCCCAATCACCCTGGGTGAGGGGTTGGCTGCTGTCAACCACCATCAGAGCCAGGTCGGCTCGAGACAGAGCGGCGCGGCTGCGCTCAATGCCAATCTGCTCAACGGCGTCATCCGTTTGGGCGCGAATGCCGGCGGTATCAACCAGAATCAGAGGAACGCCGCCGATGTTGGCCGTCTCCTCCAGCGTGTCGCGGGTGGTGCCGGGAATGTGGGTAACAATGGCTCGCTCGCCTCGCAGCAGGGCGTTCAGCAAGCTGGATTTGCCCACATTGGGTTTACCAACAATAGCCGTTTGTATGCCCTGACGATAAATCAGACCGCGGGCGGCGCTGGCGGCCAATGTTTCGATTTCCCCAACCGCCCCTTTCAGAGGAGGTATGATATTTTCCAGAAGGATGTCTTCTTCTACAAAATCAATAGTGGCTTCTAAATAAGCCAGGATGGCAACCAACTGTTGGCGCGCTGCCGATACTTTTTTTGACAGTGAGCCGCCCAACTGCTGGGTAGCCACACGCAAACTGGCGGCGGTCCTGGCTTCGATGACATCCAACACAGCTTCGGCCTGAGTCAAATCCAGGCGACCATTGATAAAAGCGCGCATGGTCATTTCACCCGCTTCGGCAGAACGCGCGCCCAGCGAAAGCGTAAGTTGCAAAATTTCTTGCAGCGCTACCGTCCCCCCGTGCGCCTGAATTTCCACCACGTCTTGCGCGGTATAGCTATGAGGTGCGGGCATATAGGCTATCAGGGCTTCGTCAATAAGTTCGCCGCTTGCTGGGCGCATAATTTGGCCGTAATGCAGGTAACGCGGTTTTAACATCAAATCGCCACGCTTTGGTTTGAATATTTGCTGCGCTATTTTCAGGGCGCCCGGCCCACTTAATTTGATAATGCCAACTCCGCCATTCCCCAAGGGAGTGGCAATAGCGGCAATAGTATCGTCAAGACTTAACATGAGTCGTCCTCTACAAATAAAGGGTTGTTTCGTAATACCGCAAAAGTCGCACACGAGCCGACGAAAGACAAATGACGAAAGACGACAATTGCTGCTTTCACGAGTAATTCGTCCTCCGTCTTTCGTCCTTCGTCCAACCGTTTCAGGTGACTTTTGCGGTACTGCGTTGTTTCGATTATACCATGCATACAGGTAGGCATAAACTCCTCTGGTCAATACCGGGCAACTTGTGCTATAATTAAACTGTTTATGTAATGAGTAGGGCTTTCTCAAAGTCAAGGTGCGATGCACTTTTGTCCTTCAGATCACCGAGTTTGCCACTCCAAGTGTCGATTTTCGCAACTTTTCAAGTGCGTTGCATCTGGTATTCCGACTTTGAGAAAGCCCTGATGGAATGAGTGTACGTCAAATGAAACATACCCTTAGTACTAAGTCAAGTCTATTTTGACGGATGATAGCACACAGATCGCACGGATCGTGCGGATTTTCACTGATTTTTTATTAGTTTTTTATCTTTAATCCGCGCCAATCCGTGTGATCTGCGCGATCCGTGTGCTATCTTGATTGTTGTTTTCACCCGTCAAAAAAAGGTTGACTTAGTACTTAGGTAATGATGGCGAAAACCTGTGAAGCTATTAAAATCCAGCATTAGAACAAAAATTATATTCCCGTATATTTTGCTTACTCTGGTGGTTGGTATGGCGGGCGCCTATATTGTCACCAGATTGATTTTTGATTCGGTGGAAGAACGGCTGGACAACCAACTGCTTGCGGCCAGTAAAGTAACCGCAGACACCATTCTCACGCAAGAGGATGAACGCCTGATGGTATTAAGGCAAGTCAGCAAAACTATAGGCATGCCCCAAGCGCTGAAAGCCAGAGATTACGCCGAAATAGAAGCCATCACGCTGCCCATTGCCGCCAATAATCCCCAAATGGATAGTTTCATTCTATTGGATGCTCAGGGCGCAGAAATATTCAACCTGAAAAGATACTCGGGCGATGACAAAACGCTGGCAGAACCGAAATTTGCCTCTGGGTCCAGTTTTGCCGGTTGGCCGATTGTGGAAAAAATTCTAAAGGGTGATTTTGATAGCTACGGGAATAAATTTACAGTTTTAGCCAAAAACCCGGAACAGGATGCCGTTTTGATGTATACAGCCGGCCCGCTTTGGCTGGATGACCAGCTTATTGGCGTTGTTCTGATTGGTCAGTACCTGCAAAACACCCTTCAAGAAATGAAGCTCAAGGCCCAGTCCGAAATTACCCTTTACGAACCAACAGGGGGCGTAATTGGAACCACCTTTGCCTCCGGGCAGGAAGATATAAAATCCTTGCTGCGCAGTCCGGCAACCCTTTATGATCAGATACTCCAAGACCCGGATACGGTACAAAAAGGGACTGCAAGGATACTGGGCCAGGATTATCAACTTGCCTTTGCCCCTCTTAAATTAAGAGGACAGCCAACGGGTTCCTATTCGGTGGGGTTGCCGAGCGAGTTTGTGGTAAAAGCAGGTGAAGATGGTCGTAATATTTTTACCCTGCTTGTGTTCTTTGCCATTGTCACCTTGCTCATTATTGGCTTTATTGTCACACAACAAATCCTTAAACCTATTGCCAAACTAATATCGGCTACAGATGCTATTGCAGGCGGAAACCTTGACCTCCGAACCGATATTTCTTCCGGAGATGAAATTGGTCATCTGGCTACGTCATTTAACCACATGACGGGTGAATTGCAACAAAGAACAGAGGAGCTGGAAGAAGAAAGCAGCAAAGTCAAGGCCATTTTAAGCAGTATTGCCGATGGCGTTATAGTTTTGGACAAAAAGCGCCAGATCACTCAGGAAAATCCAGCCGCCGAAAAAATCTTGAGCGACCTGAAAAACGCTGCTTTGCACAAAGCGCCTTCAGATGAAGATGTAAATGGCAAGCAACCCGACCTGGATAGCGTAGCGGCATTTCTGCAAGAAATAGGTTTTGACGAAGCAACACGCTTTACTCTGGGTGATCATTCTTACAGCGCCCTGGCCGCTCCGGTTGTCACACAAGACCAACAAATTTCGGGGTCGGTGGTGGTGCTGCGAGATATTACGCTAGAGGTTGAATCAGAACAACTCAAGAATAAATTCATCGAAAGCATTTCCCATGAACTGCTAACACCTTTAGTTCCCATCAAAGGGTATATGGACTTACTTTTGATGACCTCTGCCGGGCAATTAAATGAACAGCAGTTGGGCTTTATCAAAAAAAGCGCTCAAAATCTGGATGATCTGCATAACTTGATCTCAACGTTGATTGATGTAACCCAAATAGAAACAGGCGCGCTGGGCCTGGATAGGGAAGATTTCAACTTTAGCGATTTGGTAGAAGAGGCTGTTGAATACTGGAAGCCAATTATGGCTGACAAGAAAATAACCTTCAAAGCCCACATTCAGACCGCCAACCTGCCCGTTAATGGCGATATGAAGCGCTTAAAGCGCGTCCTAAGCTACCTTTTGGACAATGCCTCAACTTATAATCGACCCGGCGGCGCTGTAGATTTGTATCTAAAACAAGAAAATGATAATGCGCGAGTTGATATTGTTGATACCGGTGTTGGCATTGCTGAAGAAGCGCACAAGCACCTTTTTACCCGCTTTATGAGAGCGCTACATGAAGATTTCTATGAAACCAGAGGAGCCGGTTTGGGATTGTATATGTCCAAGGGAATCATTACGCAACATGGCGGCAATATTGACTTCAAATCAACCGTAAATCAGGGAAGTACATTTTATTTTGTCCTCCCTCTGACAAGTGATGAATGACCGCGAAGCGTGACGAGCGACGAATGACAGAACATCAACAGCTTAATGAAACCGAAGAGCAAAGGGATAATCGCCGCTGGTGGATACTATTGCTTCTTTTGCTGTTGCTGGCCCTTCTCGGGTTGCTATGTTCCTCTCAGCTTGCCATAATCACAGGGTTTGACAAATCCATTTCGGCCAGAGTAGTCTCAGACAAAATAGCCGCGTACAAATTGAATGATGAAGCTTTGCTAGTAGAAATTGGCCGTTTAGACCCGGCAATCATTCAAGAGGCAACCCAAGACGCCAAAATCTATCACCCAAGGCCATCCGTTACCGGCACTATTACAGCGATCGGGCAAGTAATTGTACTGCTTCCCGGTACTGCTACGCCTACAAGCGCAGCGATAAAAGCAAGCGCTACAAATACCCCCCGACCAACCTTTACCCACACACCATCGAGCGGGCTGCCAACAACACAGCCCACACCTACCGCTACTACAGCAAAAGGCACGCCTACGCCGCCATCCCAAGCAAGCAATACGCCCACCCCGTCTCCTGCTACTGCGGCAGTTTCCAGCGCTACGCCTACATCTACATTACCTGCGCCTACACCCACACCCATTCCCCCTACCGCAACCGGCGCGCTTGCCGCGCCAACGCAAACACCCGCACCAACAAGCGTACCGCCCATTTCAACCAATACGCCTGCACCGCCTACGCCAACCAATACGCCTGCACCGCCTACGCCAACCAATACGCCTGCACCGCCTACGCCAACCAATACGCCTGCACCGCCTACGCC
>DUEH01000111.1 GCA_011192195.1 Chloroflexota bacterium
ACTTTCGCCATCTCAGGCAAAGGTGAGTTTTTGCCTGGGCTTCAGTATGGCAGCTTACAAAGCGGGCAAGCGTATTTTGATAATTACTCCTTTTCTACTATCATGCCCCCCGTTGTCTTGGCCGCTTAAGGCTTTTCTATCAATAAAAGAATGCCGGTCTTGCAACATTGTTTGCAACCGGTCAATTTACGATTTCAAATTTACGATTAACGATTATGGCTGCGCGCCAAAACCAATCGTAAACCTGCGCTGAGCGAAGCCGAAGTGTCCAAAATCGCAAATCGTAAATCAATCAAATTCAAGGAGTCACTTTATGAAACTGCACCACCTTCTGCTTATTATTCTTGCCGTGTTTTTGGCCGCTTGCGGCGGTCAGGCAACAACCGAAGCGGAACCATCCGATTCAACAGACGCAGCGCAAGCCGCCACAGCCACCACAGTCCCTACAGAAGCGCCAACAGAAGAAGTTGCGCCAACCGAAATCCCCCTGTTGGGCGATGCCCTGTCAGACACGCCTCACACAATGGAACTCTCTGATCAGATCAAAGCTGATTTTCCTGTTGACCAAATGACCGCCACCGACAGCGGCTTGCAATATATGATTGTAGAAGAAGGAGACGGCCCCGCGCCGGAAGAAGGCGAGGTGGTAAAAGTTCACTTCATCGCCCGCCTGGCCGACAGCACGGAATTTGATAACTCTTATACGCAAGACAAGCCAATGGCCTTTCCGCTGGGCCAAGAGATGATCATTCCCGGTTGGGATGAAGGAATTGCGCTGCTGAAAAAAGGCGACAAAGCCAAACTGGTTATCCCCCCGGAACTGGCTTTTGGCTCTACCGGCGCCGGCGGCGTTATTCCGCCCGACGCCACGCTTTATTTTGAAGTAGAACTGGTTGATATTCTTCCCGGCGCCCCCAAAGCGCCGGCAGAAGTGGCCGACGCCGATTACGAAAGCGCGGAAAACGACCTCGAATTTTACGACTTTGAAGAAGGCAGCGGCGATACCCCGGAAAGCGGTCAATTAGTCACCGTTCACTACACCGGCTGGTTGACGGACGGTACAAAATTCGACAGTTCGCTGGACAGAGCGGAACCCTTCACCTTTGCTTTGGGGCAAGGGCAGGTTATCCCCGGTTGGGATGAAGGCGTAGCAACAATGAAAGTGGGCGGCAAACGACAACTGCTCATTCCCCCGGAACTGGCTTATGGCGAACAAGGCGCCGGCGGCGTTATCCCCCCCAACGCTTCCTTGATATTTGAAGTAGAATTGCTGGAAATTCTACCCGGCGCGCCCGAATCTCCCACCTCAGTGGATGAAAAAGACTACACCGCCACCGACAGCGGCCTGAAGTACTACGATTTTGAAGAAGGAACGGGTGATTCCCCCCAAGCCGGCGATATGGTCAGCGTACACTACACCGGTTGGCTGGAAGATGGCGTCAAATTCGACAGCTCGCTGGACCGCGGCGCGCCCTTCCGCTTCCCATTAGGTATGGGGCAAGTCATCGCCGGTTGGGATGAAGGCGTAGCAACAATGAAAGTGGGCGGCAAGCGCCAATTGCTCATTCCCGCAGACCTGGGCTACGGAGAACAAGGCTCACCGCCAACTATTCCGCCCAACGCAACCTTGATTTTTGAAGTGGAATTGTTAGATATTCAGTCCGGCCCGCAGTAAGTTTGAAATCTCTGAAAATTAAGACTGGCGCAGTCTTTGAGACTGCGCCAGTTTTTAAAAAATGGCAATATCGCGGTGATAGCCGTCAATCTCCAAATATCTTGTCCTCAATAATATCCCTCCAACTTAACAGCAGACCGTCTTTTGTGCGTAAAGTCGTATCGCCGCCGTAGACAACGTATCCCTCTGCGTTGCCGCCAAGCCGTCGCCAGTAGTTGATATTTTTGAAATAGCTGCTAACCGCTGTTTTACCGGATTTAATTTCTACCGGAATTAGCGTGTTGCGTTCTGCAAGCAGGCAGTCTATTTCATCGCCCCGGCTGTCCCGCCAAAAGTAGGGGTAGCGGCGTTCCCCCCGGTTTAATGCGCGTTTTACAAACTCGTTGATAATCAGATTTTCAAACAAGGCGCCCTTCAGAAAATGCGTGTTCACCTGCTCTTGACTGCGAATACCAAGCAACGAGCAGGCCAGTCCAGTGTCGTAAAAATAGAGTTTGGGAGATTTAACCAGCCTTTTGTTGAAGTTTTTGTGGTATGGATGCAGACGATAGACAATGTAAGACGCCTCTAGAATGGAAATCCAGGCTCTGGCAGTGTTGGGACTGATACCGGCGTCGTTGGCAAGGCTGGCGTAGTTGAGCAATTGACCGCTTCGTCCGGCGCATAATTGGGTAAACTGAATGAAGGCGTTGGCGTCGGTGATGTTTTTGATCAAACGCACATCCCTTTCCACGTAAGTTTGAATGTACGAAGGGTAAAAATCGGTTGGAGCTATGTCTCTGTCGTATATGCGAGGATACTGCCCCTTGAAAATCAGGTCTTCATAGCCCTCAAAGGTAAAGCCGCCGCGCTTGAGTTCAAGCAGCGAAAAGGGGAGCAAGTGCAGAACGGCGCTTCTTCCGGCCAGGGTTTGGCTGATTTTTTCAGGCAACAAAAAGTTAGATGATCCGGAAAGGATAAATTGGGCGTTTGAGGTATTGTCTACTATGGATTGGAGATAAGAAAACAAATCCGGTGTATGCTGCACTTCGTCCAACACCGCGCCCCGACTGAAATTTGCCAGAAACCCGCGCGGATCACTGAGAGCTATTTGCCGGATATCCGGCTCTTCCAGCGATACGTAGGGTAGATCGGGAAACAGGGCTTTTACCAGCGTTGTTTTGCCGGATTGACGGGGCCCGGTTAGAGTGACAACCGGAAATTTTTGAGCCAGAGCGGTTATTTTTTTAGCCAGGATGCGTTCAATCATCGGTATTTTCCTTTTGCGCTGTAGTGCAGGGTATTATAGCGCAAAACGTGCAAATGTGCAATCGCATTGCATATTTGCACGCAATAATCCCAACCAAAAACTCCAAACTAAAAACATGAAACCAGCGTCAAAGTTTCTCCACGCAAGTTGACGCTTTCATTGGGCGGCGGCCCAACGCAGGCGGGACAGCCGTTTTTGCAGGCGCAGTCTTGAAGCAGAACGCGCGTTGCGGCAAGCAAGTCATCGCGCAAATCATAGAGGCGGTCGCTGAAGCCTGCGCCAAAGGGGATGGCGTCGTAAAGGGTGATGGTGGGGGGTGCGTTAGCGGCGGGGGCGCTTTCAAAAGTTACGCCGATGTCGCGGGGGTCGCACATCAAAAAGAGGGGAGCCAGATTGTGCAGGGCGCGCGCCAATCCGGCCCATGCATTAGCTGTTTGCGCAATCAATTCCGCCCGGCGATGACAGCCTGGGCAGAGGGTGATCAGGTTTTTCAGGCTGTGCGCCTGCGGATAGACTACCGCCGAATCAACCCCGTTACGAGTCGCGTCTTCCAGAAAAAGCCGCAGCGGGCGAATATGATGCACGTCGTGCTGGCGATGAGACGGCTCCGACGCGCCGCAATTTCGGCAGCGATAGGCGTCTCTGGCGCGGGCGGCGTCCCGTTGGCGCGCCCACAACTGGCGGGGGCCGTAATCCAGTTTATCCCGATGCCACGCGCCCACTTGACGCAGCGCGTCCAGAATATCATCGGGCAGGGTGAGCCAGTAAGCGCTGGTGTCAAAGGTCTGGGCGGGCAAGTCCAAATCGCCAACGCCAATCGTTTCGTGCGTGTAGCGTTTGATCTGTTTGAAGCCGGTCACCTGGCTGCTAACGCGCACTTCGCCCCGGCTGCAACGCAGCGCGCCCGCGTCGTCACTTTCGGCTTCGTCTAAAATGGTGATGCCGGTGGAGGCGATAGGGCGCGTGTAGTAGCCCACCTCTACGGGTACGGCTTCGGCGCGCCCGCCTTCCAAATCCAGCGCAGTAATTTGATAAGATTCCCCCTCGTGTAAATAAATAGCGCCGGGATGAACCAGTCGCGGCGCGCTGGCAACGTCCACTTCACCGATGGTTACAACTTCGCCGTGATCTTGCAGCGCGGTGATGGCAACGTTGTGGATTCCGGCGGCGCGCAGGTTTAGCTGTTGCGCCGGATAGCCTTCGCCTACCCAATGGTACGTTCCGGCGCTTTGGCGCAGCGTCCCTTCGTTTACCAGATAGTCCAGCAGGTCGGTGGGGTTGGGAAAAAGGCCGTAAGCTTCGTCTTTTTGAAAGGGAAGTTCGTAGGCGGCGCATTGCAAATGATTCAGGGCAATGTTTAGATTATCAGGGTCAATGCGGGCGTGTTCTGCGCTCCTGCCAAAAAAGTAATCCGGGTGCTGCATGAGGAATTGATCCAGCGGGGACTGGCTGGCAATCAGCGCGGCGACGCTCTCCCCTTCCCGCCTGCCGGCGCGGCCAATTTGCTGCCACGCGCCGGCGATGGTTCCCGGATAGCCGGTCAGCACGCAGGCGTTCAACCCGCCGATGTCCACGCCCAGTTCCAGAGCGTTGGTTGCCACTACGCCTTTGACCGAGCCGCTGCGCAGGCCGCTTTCAATTTCCCGGCGGGCCAGGGGCAGGTAGCCGCCGCGATAGCCGCGCAACGTCCGGGCGGGCCAACCTTTGTCGGCGGCAAAGTCTTTCAGGTAGGTGAGCAGCACTTCCACAGCCAGACGGGTGCGGGCAAAAACGGCGGTTTGCGCGCCGGATTCCAGCAACTCGCGGGCGATGTCGTTAGCTGTGACCAACACGCCGCGCCGGATTCCCAGTTGTTCATCAATTACCGGTGGATTGTAGAAGATAACGTGTTTTTTAGCGCGGGGCGCGCCGTTTTGGGCGATGATTTCCAGACGATGCGGCTCCGCCATATCCAGCAAAGTCAGCGCGTGTTCAAAGGGGTTGGCAATAGTGGCCGAAGCGCAGATGAATTGCGGATTGGCTCCGTGAAAATTGCAAACCCGGCGCAGGCGACGTAATACGTTAGCTACGTGACTGCCAAAGACGCCCCGGTAGGCGTGCAGTTCGTCAATGATGATGTAGCGCAGGTGGGGGAGGAATTTTCGCCAGCGCGGGTGGTGGGGCAAGATGCCGCTGTGCAGCATATCCGGGTTGCTGATGATGACGCGGGCGCTTTGGCGAATTTTTTTACGGGCGGATTGGGGCGTGTCGCCATCGTAAGCGGCGGCGCGAGGGGCGGCGGGGCCGATGGCTTCTGCCAGTTGGCCGAAGGCTGCGGCTTGATCATGGGCCAAAGCTTTGGTGGGGAAAAGGTAGAGCGCGCTGGCTTGCGGATCGTTCAGCAGCGTGTGCAGCGCGGGCGCATTGTAGCCCAGGGTTTTGCCGCTGGCCGTGGCTGTGACCATTACCACGTGTTTGCCCGCCAGCGCGGCTTCAATGGCCTGCGCCTGATGGCTGTAGGGCTGCTTAATGCCCAGCGCTTCCACCCCGGCGATGACTTTTGCGTTAAGCGTCTCCGGCCAATCACCGTAGTTGGCGGGAACGGCGGGCAGGGTGCGCCAATCGGCCACATTGTCCATAAAACGGGGGTCGCGTTGCCAACGGGCAGTAAGGGCAGTAAGGGTAGTAAGTTTAGACATCAAGTGTTTCCCGATGCGGCAGAATTACGAATGGTAAATGGTGAATTATAAATTATAAATGGTAAAGTGATGCGCGTCATTTACCATTTACCATTTACCATTTACCGTTTTTTATCCGTTTGGCGGCTGGATAAATTGCCAACGTATTTATTCACCCTCCCCCTGCCAGGAGGAGGGGACTGAACGCTTACTGCCCAACTTGTCCAATCCCAGCAGCCCAAAATAAATCCCTTCATCCAACTGCATTTGCCGCGCGCCCTGCCCCCACAACACCGGGCGAACCCCTTTCCAGCGGCTTTGTATGAAATCGCTGAGGGCGCGATTGGTCTGCTGCGGGTTGATCTGCTTCATCCGGTGCATAATTCCGGCAACGCGATAGCTGCAAAAGCCGCCCTGACACGGCCCCATCCCCACGCGCAAATCGCGGCGAAGGTCATTGAGGATCAGGGTGTCGCTGTCGGCCAGTTTTTCTTCAATTTGTTGGCGCGTCACCAGCTCACATTCGCAGATGAGTTGGCCGGAGAGTTCGCCGTGTTCGCGTTGGCGCAGGCGCTCGTTTACGTGGTAGTAGCGTTGGGCGTTAAGGCCCGTTTCGGCGGGGAGCAGGGTGTCGGCGGTGCGGCAGGGGCGGTTTGTGTTCAGTTTGCGACACACGGCGTCTACCGTATCTTGCGCCATCAGCCGGTAGGTTGTCCATTTGCCGCCGACAATGGAGACAAAGCCTTCTACGCCATCGCGGGCGGCGTGGTCCAAAACCTGATGCCCGCGCGTCACGTCGCGGGTATCAGAACCGGCGACGGTTTCCTGGTATAGCGGACGCACCCCGGCCCAGGCGCGCAGGGGGCGGAATTGTTTAAAGGAGGGGATTAGCTTTTCGCCCTCGTCCAACATACGCTGCACTTCCCAGTCTTCAATGCGCAGGTCGTCCGGCTCTGATACCTGAATGGAGGTTGTGCCAATGACCGCCACCGAACCGACCGGAACCAGGATATCGCCGTCGCCGGGGACGTGGCAGCGATTGATGAGGGTGTTGACCATGCGATAGTTCATCGCCACCATGGCGCCTTTGCCGGGGACAATCTTCACTTCGCAGCCCGCCATCCGGGCAATTTGACCGGCCCAGGCGCCGGCAGCGTTGATCACCATATCCGCTTCGATGGTCAGGTTTTCGCCGGTGAGAATGTTTTTGACTGCCGCGCCGGTCACCTTGTTTTGGCGGGTGAGCAGGTCAGTCACTTTGTGGTAGGTGAGGACTTCTGCGCCGTATTCTTCGGCCCCGCGCACCAGGGCGTGACAGGCGTCCCAGGTGTCTACGCTGGCGTCCGGCGCGGTGAAGGCGCGGGTGATGCCGGGGTTGAGCAGCGGTTCGCGGCGCAGCATTTTGGCAATGTCTATTTCTTCTACCGGAATGCCCGCCGATTGGCACGCAGCGGCAAAGCGGTCGCCGTAGGCCGGGTCGTCGTCCGGCGTGAGGACAAAGAGACCGCCCGTATCTTCGATGGCGTGGGGAATCACCCGGCGCAGGATGGTGTTCTCTTCGTAGCACTCGCGGGCGGTGTGAGGGTCTTTTACGGCGTAGCGTCCGCCGCTGTGCAGCAGACCGTGAAAGCGCCCCGATGTGCCGGTGGACAGGTCATCCCGTTCCACCAGCATCGCTTTGAAACCGCGCTGCGCCAGATCGAAGAGGATGCCCAGGCCGGTAATTCCGCCACCGATAACTAAAACTTCGGTTTGTTTTTTCATTGGTCTTCTTTTTTTCGACGGGAAATTTCTTCCATATCTTCGTAAAGAGGGGGATCCGGTTCAAGATAAAAGAGGTTGGTGTTTTTTGCAGCCAATTGAAGCAGTTCTTCTTGAATTATGCGGCGGAGCATCGGTTCCAATTGACTTGCCAGTTTTTCAATATCTACCGCCATCACTTGCGCTTCCTGAATTGTCATAGCAGTTCTCCTGTTTTTGGTAGTGGTGGAAGAGTAAGTGGTGGGGTGTCAAACTATAGTTTGACACCCCGCAATTATCACTTACAACTTAACCGCTACCCTGTTTTTGACATACTTGAATTTTACCACAAGTTTACTCTATCCAATCAAAAGTCCGCGTAACCGCTTTCTTCCACATTCGATAGCCTTCGGTGCGGGCAGTATCATCCTCCGATGGCTGCCAGGTTTTGTCAACGCCCCAGTTGCGGCGCATTTCAGCGGTGTTTTGCCAGAAGCCTACGGCCAGTCCGGCGGCGTAGGCCGCGCCCAGAGCGGTGGTTTCGGCCACTTTGGGCCGAATGACCGGCGCGCCCAGCGCATCGGCCTGGAACTGCATCAGCAGGTTGTTGGCGACCATGCCGCCATCCACTTTGAGGGCGGTCAGTTCCACGCCGGAGTCGGCGCGCATAGCGTCTAGCAGTTCGCGGGTTTGGTAGGCAGTGGCTTCCAGCGCGGCGCGGGCAATGTGTCCGCGATTGACGTAGCGCGTTAGACCGGCGATGACGCCGCGCGCGTCGCTACGCCAGTAGGGGGCAAAGAGGCCGGAGAAGGCGGGCACAAAGTAGACGCCGCCGTTGTCGTCAACGGTCTTGGCCAAATCCTCAATTTCCGGCGCGCTGCTGATGAGTTGCAGATTGTCGCGCAGCCATTGCACCAGCGCGCCGGTGATAGCCACTGCGCCCTCCAGCGCGTAAATTGCCGGCTCATCCCCAAACTGGTAGCAAACGGTGGTGAGCAGGCCATTTTCTGAAGCCACAATTTCCTGCCCGGTGTTAAGGATGAGAAAACAGCCGGTGCCGTAGGTGTTTTTGGCTTCGCCGGGGCTGAAGCAAGCCTGCCCAACGGTGGCGGCTTGTTGGTCGCCCAGATTGCCGCAGACAGGTATTTTAGCGCCAAAAGGGCCGTCCGGGCGCGTGTAGCCGTAAAGGGCGGGATCGCTGGAGGGGCGAATTTCCGGCAGCATAGAGAGCGGTACGCCGATGGTCTGGGCAATATCCGGGTTCCAGTTCAAGGTATCCAGATTCATCAGCATGGTGCGGGAAGCGTTGGTCACGTCGGTGATGTGCGCGCCGCCGTCAGGTCCACCGGTCAAATTCCAGATAAGCCAGGTATCCATATTGCCGAAGATAGCGTCGCCGCGCTCAACGGCTTGGCGCAGCCCTTGCGCGTTATCCAGCAGCCATTTGATCTTGGGGGCGGAGAAGTAGGTTGCCAGCGGCAGCCCCACTTGCGCCCGAAATCGGTCCTGACCGCCGTCTTGGGCCAAATCGCTGCAAATTTCGTCGGTGCGGGTATCTTGCCAGACCAGAGCGTTGTGGTAGGGTTGCCCGGTATGCCTGTCCCAAACAACGGTGGTCTCGCGCTGATTGGTAATGCCTACGGCGGCAATGTCTTCCGCTTTTGCGCCCGCCCCTTGCATAGCGCCTTTGATGACTTCCTGAGTTCGCGCCCAAATTTCCAGCGGGTCGTGTTCCACCCAACCCGGTTTGGGGTAGATTTGCTCGTGTTCCAGTTGGCGCATCCCCACCGATTTACCGGCGTGGGTGAAGAGCATACAGCGGGTGCTGGTGGTTCCCTGGTCAATAGCGGCTACGTATTTTGGCATAGCGCCCTCCTTTTTTAATGAATAATGAATAGTGAAAAATG
>DUEH01000112.1 GCA_011192195.1 Chloroflexota bacterium
ATGAAAGTCTTTGGATATAATTGGGCAAAATCTAGTGGAATGTAACATTTGACGCGAGATTAAGGATAAATGTAAGCATAGCCAACTCAGCCGCTCCGCTGCATTCACCATTCACCATTCTCCATTCGCCATTCGCCATTGGTGAACTACGGGCTTTCATTGGCGCGGGTGACTGCGGGCAGTCATACCCGCTCTTTGCTTACCATATTGTTGCATGGTTTGGGTGCTTTCATCGCTGGCTTCTGTTATCTGATTGAGATCAAAAATATTAAACCTTGCTCCAGAAGCCCAATTCTCACAATAAGTATCTAAGGCACTTAAACGATCAATGATTTGCTGTATACACTCAAAGCCAATATTCAACTTTCTAACCTGCTTTCTAGCACAATCACAAAAGTAAAGATGCGGAAATAAAGCCCGTAATCGCGATTCAAGTACCTGACCAGAGCGAATGCCATACATTTCATTTAACCAGGATTGGTGGTATTCCAAATGGGCTAACTGTGAAATGTGCCTTACGGTTTGTTGTATTTCTTGATCAATATCATTGCGGATTAGATGAACGTCTAATTCAATTTCATGCGTATCCCAACAGGCTTCTGTTGGCAAACTTACCCCCAGCCCTTCAAGTAAAATAGCCGCACCCAATCCATGTACAATTTCCCCTTCAAGGCGATATTCAATGATGTTTCCAGCTTGCTCAAATAACCCATCTTCTTCGACAATGTCCTGAATATCTTGCAGATACCGTCCTCTATCGGCGCGTCTTCTGATAAGATTACGCACGTTTTCAGGAATATCTCTATTTTGTTTTGAAAGCGCTCGCCCAATGGAATAGCCGGGAAATAGCTCAAGCTGAGAGAAGCCGTATTTGGTCCGCATAACATCAGAACCGTATCTGGCAGACAGGGTCTTCAATAAATTGGCCAATTCGATTAACCATTGCGTGGCTGTTTCCAGAGAAACAGCTTCTCTAGTCCGCTGTGGACTGACGCATAACTCGTTAAATACAGTGTTCATAAGAGTTTGTCCAGGCTGCGATCCCACTCGTCGAAGAAGTTTTCCGGCCAGTGGTCCAGGCGACCAAAGGCATCCAATTTTGGCGAGGAGAAGGTAAGCCCGTCTTGTTGAAAATTTTCAGCACGGGTGAAAAAATGAAGCGCCACTTTGTCTGGCGATAAAATATGTTCACGCACCGCAATTCTAATCCCGTTGAGAATATGATCGCTATGCGTTTCCAGAATAATTTGTACTCCGGCGCTAACAGCACGAGCCATTAAATGCCCCATTTGGGCCTGTCCTTTGGGGTGCAAATGGGCTTCTGGATTCTCCAACAAAACTAAAGCATTGGGCTGAGAACTGAGGATAGCTACCAAAATGGGCAGGGTGTATGAAATACCAAAACCAACATTAGTAGGGCGACGAAATTCGGCCATTCCTTCCGTGCCAATGCTTACCTGCATCAAGTCAAGGTCTTCCCGTGGCAGTAGCCTAATTTGGGTGCCTAGGCTGATTTCGTTCATCCAGGCTTGTACTTGACCCAACAAGGTTTCACTTGCATCAATAAAAGGGTGCAACATAGCCGGGTCTACTTTTTGACTCTCATGTAAATGC
The DNA here is from genome assembly GCA_011192195.1 of Chloroflexota bacterium. Classification (GTDB taxonomy): domain Bacteria; phylum Chloroflexota; class Anaerolineae; order 4572-78; family 4572-78; genus DUEH01. Next base: position 1,615 of record DUEH01000112.1, read on the forward strand.
AAGTAATGGGCGGCAAATTCACCTTTACTACCCAGTTCATTTCTTACGTTGACCAGATAGTTATCCATGCCAGACGATGTGCGGGGGCCAATCCGTTCAGCTTGTAGATAATGGAAATTGTTGGTAAATAAACCGGTTTCAAAGATGCTGGCAATACCCGTGGGAGTATAGATACCATTTTGCAACACATTCCCGCTGCGGTCATAGTCAAATACCCAGTTGGCCTTACTGTCAAAAAAGGTCAAGCTAAGCTCAATTTTGTTTTTTGGCGCAGACTCAAAAATAAGGTCTTTTCCTGTTCCCAAAGTGACTAAATCGCCGTTCAGGACAAGGCTTTGTTGCGTGTGCTTATCATCTATCAACATCCTTTGATAATATGATTGCCGCAACAAAGCTAGCGATTGTAAAACCGTTGATTTGCCCATACTGTTAATGCCGGATAGTAAAGTCAATGGGCGTAAAGGAACGTCAACCTGTTTAAATCCCTTGAAATTTTCAAGCCGCAATGAATCAAGCATCCAGCACCTCCTTAACAATGCGTTCAATCTCGCCGAAGCGGATGTTAACCCGGCGCGGATCGCCGGTGCTGGTGGTGATGGCGTTAAAAAATTCGGAGTCTGCCATCAAATCGAGAAACTTTCTGTTGAGCATCTTTTTGCGTTGGATCAGTTTTTTGATTTGAATATCGTCTAAGCGCTCAAAGTTCACCGACCAAACCTCAAACAAGGCTTTGCTGATGGGAGAGCGGCGCGAAACGCCGCGATATTGTTTGCGAAAGGCTTTGTTGCCAAAGATGTCGTAGGCCGCGTTCATGGCGCGTTTGAAGCGGGCGCTTAATTGCGCAATTTGGCCGGCAGTCATAGCATTTATCTCTTGCATCCGGCTATTGAGGAAGGGGTCCAACTCATCTCGACTGCCGTAAGTACTGTAATCGCGGATGATGAAAGATAAAAAGCGCAGCACACATTCCCGGTCGGTCATGCGCTTGGGGCTAACGCTGGAAGATGTGGCTTGCAAGAATTCATCCGTTTTAGCCAACTCAATCAGCAAATCGGTAGATTTCCCCAGGTTGAGGGCGTGGCGAATTTCTTGCCCTGATAAGGGAACCCCGCCGGTGTTGATGCGTTTGAAAATATTGAATTTGACATTGTGGGGCGTACCACGCTGCACCAGATAGAGCGTTATCTGGGTTTCCTCAATCCGCCGTTGGAGGGGGCGGGGCAAGTCATTGTAAGTCATGCCGTTGTACTCGCCCCAAAATTCAAGTTTTTTCAATTTGAGGGTTTGGTCAATGATAAAACGTTTCAAGGCGGTTAGCCTTTGCAGGCCATCAATGACCAGCCATTTATCATCGTCAGAGGCATCCATATAAAAGGCGGGCAGGGGGATGCGGATGAGGATCGACTCTATCAGGCGACTTTGGGCAATGTCGTTCCAGATGCCGCCCATGCGTTGAAA
>DUEH01000113.1 GCA_011192195.1 Chloroflexota bacterium
CCAGCGGCATTGCCCACGACTTCAACAATATGTTGACCGTCATTATGGGCTACAGCGGCGTTCTGTTGAGCGACTACGCCCCCGACGACCCACACCGTGAAGACATTGAGCAAATCAAACTGGCCGCCGAACGGGCCGCCGCGCTGACCCGCCAACTGCTGGCCTTCAGCCGTCAACAAACACTGCGCCCCCAAATATTTAACTTGAATCAGGTGATTGGCAATCTGGAAAAGATGCTGCGTCGAGTGATTGGCGAAGACATCATTTTGCTTGTCAAGCTGTCGCCGGAGTTAGGTCAAATTGAAGCGGATCCGGGGCAAATAGAACAAATCTTGATGAATTTAGCCGTCAACGCCCGCGATGCGATGCCTGACGGGGGGCGTCTCATTGTGGAAACAAGTAACCGGATTGTAGACGCCGCTCAAGCAGCCAGACATATCAATCTGCCTCCCGGCGATTATATCGTCTTGTCTATCACGGATACCGGCTGCGGAATGGATGAAAATACTCGGACGCATATCTTTGAACCATTCTTCACCACCAAAGGAGTGGGCAGGGGAACCGGGCTGGGATTATCTACGGTTTACGGCATTGTTCAACAAAACAAGGGACACATTGAAGTTGACAGCGTTCTGAACCAGGGTACAACCTTCACCATCTATTTCCCCCAGGCTTCTCCAACAACTGCGCCGGTTCTGCCGCGTAAAACTGCCCCCACTCCTGCAACGGGGAAAGAGACTATTCTATTGGTAGAAGATGAGAATGGCGTGCGCCTGATTACCGCCAGAATGTTAAAAAAGCTGGGTTACGCGGTTCTGGAAGCAAACTCCGCTGAAACTGCTTTGGAACTCTGCCGGCAGCGCAATGAGAAAATTGATCTCCTGATCACAGACATTGTTATGCCAGATATGGGCGGTCCCGATCTGGCCAAGAAACTAGCTCGATCAAATCCCGGCCTCAAAACGCTCTTTATATCCGGCTACACCGGTGAGATGCTCAATAAATACGACATTTCCCTCTCAAGCGTTATATTCCTTGAAAAGCCATTTACAGTGAAAACCCTGAGCCGCAAAGCGCGCGAGGCGCTGGAAAGCAGACTTTAATGTCACGCTACTACAAATCAACATGAACAATATAAAAACCCTCTTCAACCCATCCGACGGGCAGGAGCTATCCACCCAACAAATGCTCAGCCTTATTGGTCTGGCGGCATTGGCGGCGGCAGCCATCAGTTGGATGCCCATCATCAACTGGCTTGACTATCCCTTTCGACTGCTGCTAACGATTGTGCATGAGCTGGGGCACGGTCTGGCGGCGATTTTGACCGGCGGAAGCTTCCGCAATTTTATCATCGCTCCCGATGGGTCTGGGCTGGCCTACACGGCCGGCGGCTGGCGATTAGTGGTCATTCCGGCGGGCTATCTTGGCGCAGCAATCTTTGCCGCCGGATTGATCATGCTGGGGCGCAGCCATCGCTGGAGCCGAATTGCTCTGGGCGGCATCGGCGCGGCGATGCTCCTGCTTTCTCTCTGGTTTGGTCTTCCCGGCGAAGCGAGTATCCAGGCTGTCGTCAGCAGCGCGCTGGGTATGGTGACGGGCGTTATTTTTGGGATCATCTTCCTGAAAATTGCTTTGCAGGCCGGGGATGGCCTCGTCATCTTCTTTCTGCATCTGGTTGCCATTAAAGCGGGCTTCACCGCCTTCAGCGATTTGGTCGCCGTTATCGGCCTCTCTACCCGCCTCGGCCCGGTTCCTCACACCGACGCCCACTCGATGGCCGAGTTGACCCACATTCCGGCGGTCTTTTGGGGGCTGGTCTGGGCAGCGACGGCTCTGGCTCTCATTGGCGGAGCTATTTGGGTAACCTGGCTGAAGAGTGACTAAATGTAATTATTCACTCCCCTCCCAGCGGGGCAAGCGTTCACCCCCCTCCAACCTCCCCCCGAAATCAGGGGGAGGCTTTTAAACTTCCCCCCGTCAACGAGGGGAGAGCCTGCCCCGCTTTACCGGGCATTGAGGGGGGTGGGGGTGAACGCTTACAAATTATTTTATTGTTTTTGTCCGTGTTTCTTTTTATCGGCACTGGTTCAGTTGAATGGGAATGAGATTTTTCAACACCAGACGAAGGACGAAAGACGAAGGACGAAGGGAATTAGCGGGCAAAATCCGTCCTTCGTCCTTCATCTTTCGTCGAAAAGTGGCGAATGACAGGCCGTCAAACCAAATCCCATACAACTGAACCAGCGCCCTTTTTGTCTGTGAGTCGAAATTGGACTGTGACTTGACCGCGCTATGCTTTGCCTCCCCACCCCATTGCCTCCCCACCCATCCAATGGTACAATACCTTCCACCCACATTCCCGGAGGTTCTTGATGACCAAGCAACAAAAAACCCTGATACTCATTGACGGCCACGCGCTGGCTTATCGCGCCTTTTTTGGCATGCCAGACACCTTCACCTCCCCCAGCGGCGAAAAAACCAACGCCGTCTACGGCTTCACCAATATGATTTTGGCCGTATGGAAGGAATACAACCCCGATTACTTCATTGTCACCTTTGACAAGGGAGACACCTTTCGGCACAAACTATACCCCGAATACAAAGGCACGCGGGAAAAGATGCCCGACGATCTGCGCAGCCAGATAACGCGCATCGAAGAGCTGGTTCGCGCCTTCAATATGCCCGTGTACGTCAAAGAAGGCTACGAAGCGGACGACTTGCTGGGCACGCTGGCCAATCAAGCCGCCAAAAAGGGCATCCTGTCCCTCATTGTCACCGGCGACCGGGACATCTTCCAACTCATCAAGCCCAATATCAAAGTAGTCTATCCCGGCGGGCGAGGAAAATTCAACCAGCGCGTGGTATACGACGAAGCCGCCGTTGAAAAACGTTACGGCGTTCTCCCCGATAAGCTGGTAGAGATGAAAGGGATGGTTGGCGACAGCAGCGACAACATCCCCGGCGTAAAAGGTATTGGCGAGAAGGGCGCGGCCAAACTCTTGCAGCAATTCGACTCGCTGGATGAAATTTACGCCAATCTGGACAAACTAGCCAAAGGAACCCGCGCTAAACTGGAAAATGACCGCGCCAACGCCTACCTCTCCCTTGATCTGGGGCGCATTGTCACCAATGTCCCCGGCATCGAGCTGAAACTGGAAGCGGGCCGCAGCAACAATTTTAGCCTAGGTGATGTAGCCAACCTCTTTGTAGAACTGGGCTTCAGCGCTATCTTCAACCGCATTCCCGGCGCGCCGGCGGACAAAACGCCGCAGGATATCGCCACCGTTCAACCTGCCTCTCCTAACGCCCCAACCCCGCCGGACGGCGATTACATCGCTATCACCACCCA
>DUEH01000114.1 GCA_011192195.1 Chloroflexota bacterium
CTTCAAAAACGGATTATGAACCACTACTCCACACGGACAGAAAGAAACACAGACCTTTTTTTGTTTTTGTCCGTGTTTCTTTCCGTCCGTGTGGAGGTTTAGCCTTGTTATGTTTAACGATTATGTTAATGGAAAACTTCTGTAATTGACTTGCAGTCAATTTGTCAATTGCCTGGTGAAGCGCGTCTCATTTTTCATCCATAATATTTCTGCCTTCGTTGTAACCGTTCACCCCCCTCCAACCTCCCCCCGAAATCAAGGGGAGGCTTTTAAACTTCCCCCCGTTGACGGGGGGATTGAGGGGGGTAGGGGTGAACGGTTACCCTCCATTTTACAAATTGCCGGTATTATAACACGGTTTTTGATATTGGATAACTACAAGTTGGATTGAACCTTAAAAATTTGATAAAACCCCTTGACAGCAACTTCAATTCGTGATATATTGAGTGCGCACTCACTTTTGAGTAACTACTCATATATTGAGTGCAAACTCAATGTAGAGAGGATTGAAGCAATGGCCGAAAATCAACCCGCCACCCGCCGTGAGCGACGTATCGTCGTCCGCAAGGCTCAGATTTTGGACGCAGCAGCAACTATCTTCAGCGAAAAAGGCTTCGAGCGCGCCACTACCCGCGAAATCGCCGCCGCCGCCGATGTTTCGGAAGGGACGATCTACAACTACTTCGGCAGCAAGCGCGATTTGCTCCTGGGATTGGTGCAAACTATCGCCGACGAGACTATCCAGGAGTTGAACGACAGTCCGCTGGGAAATGTCGAAGACACCATGCGCCGGGCGCTGACCCATCGCTTCCAGCAAACGCGGGAACGTCGCTTGCTGACCTTGTTTCTGCACGAGGCGCGGCTGCACCCGGACGTGTATCGCCATTACGTGCAGGAGGTCCTGGAACCGCTCAAGCAAGGTTTGGAAGCGTATATGCGCGTTTTGATAGAAAGCGGCGCAATGCGTCCGCTCAACCCGGCCATAGCCGCCCGAACGCTGATTGGGATGTCAATGGGCTTCGCCATCCTCTTTGAGTTGGGCAATGACCCCGCCATCGAAGAGGTTTCGTCAGCAGAATTGGCCGCCGCCGTGAGCGACATCTTCCTCAACGGCATGCGCGGAGAAGCGGTCAGCGGTCAAAGAGATGGAGGCGCGCGATGATTAGACGCACGCTTTCCATTATGCGCAAAGAGTTCCTCCACATGTTCCGCGATCCGCGCACGCTGGCTTCGCTCTTTCTTATTCCTGTTTTGCAGCTTTTTTTGTTGGGCTACGCGGCCAACACCAATGTGGAGCATCTGCAAACTGCCGCGCTGGATATGGATCGTTCGCCCCGCAGCCGGGCGATACTGGACGCCTATCAAGCCTCAAACTACTTTGACGTCACTTACTATCCGGAAAATCAGGCAGAATTGGGCGAATTGATTGATCGCGGCAAGGCGCGCGCGGGAATTATTATTCCGCCCGGTTTGGGGCAAGACCTGGAAGCGGGGCAAAGCCCGGAGATTGCCTTCATTGTAGACGGCTCAGACCCCACTATTGCCAACACGGTTTTTGCTTCCGCGCAAAGCGTGGGGCAGGCCGTCTCGGTGGATTTGATAGAGGAATTGATGAATGTAGATATGGAAAATCAACCGGGCCTGGATGTGCGCCCCAGAGTGTGGTACAACCCGGATATGCGCAGCGCCAACTTTTTGGTTCCCGGCGTAGTGGGGATGATTTTGCAAATGCTTTCGATGATGATGACCGCTATGGCTATTGTCCGCGAACGCGAACAGGGAACTATTGAGCAATTGATTGTCACCCCCATTCGCTCGGCGGAGTTGATTGTGGGCAAGGTCATGCCCTATGCGCTGATTGTTTTCATCAACGTCATTGGCGTGCTGGCAATTGCCACCTTCTGGTTCAAAGTACCCATTCACGGCGATGTGGGTTTGCTGTTGCTGCTAACCGCCTACGCCATGATTTCATCGCTGGCGTTGGGATTGCTTATCTCTACCATTGCCAAAAGCCAGCAAGAGGCAATGCTTTCAACCTACTTTTTTATGTTACCAACCATCTTCTTGTCTGGCTATCTCTTTCCCATCGACGCTATGCCAAAGTTTTTGCAATTCCTGAGCCTTTTTGTGCCGTTGCGTTATCTGCTGGTTATCATTAGGGGCATCATCCTCAAAGGAGTGAGCTGGGAACTTTTGGCGCAAGAGATAGTCATCCTGGGAGTGTTCAGTGTGGTCATTCTATCCCTGGCGGCAATGCGCTTTCATAAACGATTGGAGTAGAAAGAATGACAAGGAGACCCGCTCACCTGCACACCTGCACACCAGCCCACCTGCTCCTTGTCACAGCCCTTGACATTAGGCTTTGGTTATGATAAAATAACCCTAGACTGACCAGTCAGTTTGGAGTAGGTGCAAAACAGGAGTTCGCGTTGAACGAGAACAATAACCCAATCATCACCACCGAAAATCTGAGTAAGAAATTTGGCGACATCACCGCCGTTAATGGCTTGAATCTGGACGTAAAACAGGGCGAGATTTTTGGTTTGGTGGGGCCGGACGGCGCGGGGAAAACCACAACTATTCGGATGCTGGTTGCCATTATGCTCCCTACCGAGGGGACGGCTTCGGTGACCGGCTATGACACGGTGAAAGAGGCCGAAGCCATCAAGCATCGCATTGGCTATATGGCCCAACAGTTCAACCTCTACAGCGATTTGAGCGTATCGGAAAATCTCAACTTCTTTGCCGATATTTTTGCCGTGCGGGGAAAAATCCGCCGAGAGCGCATTGACCGGCTCCTCAACTTCGCCCGCCTCACTGAATTCACTGACCGTCGCGCCGGGCATCTTTCCGGCGGAATGAAGAAGAAGTTGGCCTTGGCTTGTTCGCTCATCCACGAACCGGACATTCTCTTTCTGGATGAGCCGACCACCGGCGTAGACCCGGTCTCACGGCGAGAGTTTTGGGATATTTTAGCCAATTTGCACATTCAAGGCGTCACCATTTTGGTCAGCACTCCCTATATGGACGAGGCGGAACGCTGCTCCAGAGTTGGCTTGATGTACGACGGCGACATCATCGAGTGCGATACGCCGGAAAATATCAAGGCTCTGATTGCCGGGGAACTGCTTGAGTTGAAGCCCGTCTCTGAATCACTGCGAGGCGTGGGCCTGTTGCGCCGGGCCAAACAGACAGTCGCTCCGCTGGACGGCGTGCTGGAAGCGCAGACCTTCGGCGATTTGCTGCATATTTTTGTGGATAATGCCGGGGCGCGGCAGGAGGCCATTGTGCAGGCGCTGCAAACGGAGGGCATCCGCAGCCAAAATCTTCGCCAAACGCGCCCTCGAATGGAGGAGGCCTTTATTTCATTGGTGCAACGGGTGAAGGAGGCGCAACTTCGTTAGACGATTACATTGAGGATTGAAGCAGATATTGCAAAATAGCTTTCAAAACATCATCCAGACTGCTTTCAGAGGCAGGTTGTATGTTCGATTGCGAGGCAACGTGTTTGTGATGAGGATGAGTTGATAGTTGAGGATGGTGCGGAGCGTTATCCCAGCCAATCAGTAGTTCATGGCGCTGGTCAAGCCAGTAATAGGCGTATTTTTCTAAAGTATCGTTTCGATATTGCTCATTGATGCGCAGGCTACTGCCATCGGCCAAGATAACTTTTAACTTGAAGGAGTCGAAGTTCACCGAAACCGGCGCTACGGAGACAGAATATTGGTCAAGGACATTGAAAATAAGCGAAATTCTATCTTGCAAGTGGGATAACATTGGCTGTGTCCACAATGCCCCGCAGGGCGTCTAAAGTTTCGCGGGCTTCATCATAAGAAACTTGCCAACCGGACCACTCTACGTAATCTTCGTGCATTTTCCAATCGGCGTCTTCGGGTAAGCCTTTCTCATTTAAATTAGTAAGCGATATGTTGTACTTTTTTTGGAAAAAAGCCAATTTCTCTTTGGCTAAAGCCAGACGGCTTTCTACTTCAGTCAGCAGTAAATACGAACCATAGACCGCCATCCGTTCTCGGATTTGCGGGGAAAGCGTAGTTAGTTTCGTCTCAAATGTGGAGGGAATTTCAGGATATATCATTGCACGCCTCACTTTTTCTGGCACTGAATTTGCGCGCCCTGATTGTCTTGGGGTAGCAGGTATAAGATATTATAAAGTTTCTTACAGCTATGACAAATCAACTGATAAACGCAAAAACAAATAACAACAACGCCCCCGCCGTTGAAACCCGCGATCTGACCAGGAAATTTGGCGATTTTACAGCCGTAGACCACGTCACTGTCACCATCCCTCGTGGGCAGATTTTTGGTTTTTTGGGGCCAAACGGCGCGGGTAAAACCACTACGATGCGGATGCTGCTGGGCCTGCTCCCCCCCACCGCAGGGAGCGCGCTGGTCCTGGGCTACGATGTGGTGAAGGAGATTGACCAACTGCGGCAGCGCATTGGCTATATGAGCCAGAAGTTCAGCCTTTACAACGATTTACGGGTGGAAGAAAACCTGAATTTCTACGGCGGCGTCTACGGTGTGCGGGGCGAGCGTTTTCGCCGGCGTAAAGAGACTATTTTGCAAATGGCCGGGTTGGCAGGCCGCGAGCGCGAACTAACCAAAAACCTCTCCGGCGGCTGGAAACAACGCCTGGCCCTGGGAACTGCCATCATTCACGAACCGGAAATCCTCTTTTTGGACGAGCCAACCGCCGGGGTTGACCCCATCTCTCGCCGCGAATTCTGGGATTTGCTTTATGAATTGGCCGAAGTCGGAACCACCATCTTTGTCACCACCCACTATATGGACGAAGCCGAACATTGCCAAAATCTGGCCTTCATTCAGCGAGGCCGGCTGGTCGCCGAAGGATCGCCGCAGGAGATGAAATTGCATCAAATGCCCGGCGAAGTGCTGGAAGTTGATTGCGCCGAAGCGGATGAGGCAGTGCAGGCGCTGCGCGCGCTAAAAATATTTGAGGAAGTCGCCCTCTATGGCGCGCTCATCCACGTAGTTACGCCCAAAGGCGTCCGCGCCGATGAGCAGAAACCGTTCATTGAAGGGGCCTTGGTCAAAGCCGGTATTGCCTTGAACAGCGTACAGCGCATTGCGCCATCGCTGGAAGACGTTTTTATTGCAAGTGTGAGATAGTGCGATGCACCTAACAGGTGCGTTGCACTTGGCGCATTACGCTTAATACTATGAGAATGTACGCCGAGCCAGGTGTAACGCACTTTTCAAGTGCATCGCACCATTACACATCACGAAAGGAGCGCCTAATGAACAAGCGTTACAAGCGCATTTTGGTTCCCCTGGATGGTTCAGAACTGGCAGAGTTAGCGTTGGTAGATGCGCTGTCGCTGGCGGAATTGAGCGAGGCAGACGTGACCCTGCTGCGAATCATCCCGCCGATGGACGAGGTTATCATTGCCGGCGAGCATACTATTGTGCTGGATGAACAGCGCGAACTCAAACAAGAACAGGCCGAAGAATACCTGTCTTCCGTTTGCCAGCGAAAAGAATGTCGCAATCTAAACATGCAGACCGTCATAGAATTTGGACCGGTGGGCGAAACCATCATTGACTACGCCCGCGAACATCCCATTGACTTGATTGTCATGGCTACTCATGGACGCTCCGGCCTTTCGCGCTGGTTTATGGGCAGCGTTGCCGACAAAGTTATTCACGGCGCTAACCAGCC
>DUEH01000115.1 GCA_011192195.1 Chloroflexota bacterium
GCCCGTTTACACAGACACAAGCGTGCAGTTTAGCGCAAACCTTTCGCCTGATGACGCTGAAAAACCCTACACCTACACCATCAACTATAACGACGGCATAACAGCAACAGGGCAAAGCAGCGTGGATCCCCTGACAGCGTTAAGCCATCAATTCTCTGCTGTTGGTGTTTATCAGGTAGAAATAGCGGTGCAGAACAGCGCAATGACAACGCCGGTAACAGATAGCGCAGCGGTGACAGTTAGCAAACAACCTTCCCCGGGCGATTCGATGATCTATCTCCCTATTGTACTCAAGCATTAGCATTGCAGTAGATGAAACGATGGTAGTGGTAAAAAAGTAAGTGATGGAGCGACAAAGTTAAACTTTGTTGCTCCATCACTTACTGTGTAACCACTACCGAAACGATTTTGAAGACAAGCCGGGCCTCCCTAAAGAGGCCCGGCCTTGTCTTTTCCCTCTCGTTCCAAAACCTGGTTTTGGAACGAGAGAGGAAATACGCCCGCTTGATTTTGACAAAAATTCACAATTGCATATACTAGACAACCGCTACCTGGTGCGGGGCTGTAGCTCAGTTGGGAGAGCGCGACAATCGCACTGTCGAGGTCAGGGGTTCGAGTCCCCTCAGCTCCACCAACAACGGGTAGCGCTGGAAAAACAAGTGAATACCGGCAACGAGTGGAAGTAGTAAACCATCCTCGCAGAGAGTTTGATCACCGGCTGAAAGTCAGACGCAAAGCGCCCTTGAGGAGCGCAAAAGGTTGAACTCGTCCATAAGCCGCAACAACAAAAGCGGTGTCGCCCTAGTTGTTGTCGAATCGCAATCGTTATCTTGCGCCCAAGCGGGTAGAAAATATCTACGGGGCTGTAGCTCAGTTGGGAGAGCGCTTGAATGGCATTCAAGAGGTCAGGGGTTCGAGTCCCCTCAGCTCCACCTGTTTTGATTTCTACCAAGTAGGGTGGTACCACGGAGAATCCTTCGCCCCTATCCCGGGCGAGGGATTTTTTATTTACATATTATTTCGGAGGCAATAATGGCAATTCCAAAAGCAAAATGGATTTGGTTCAACGGCGAGTTTGTCCCCTGGGACGAGGCGAAAGTTCACGTACTTTCACACGCGCTGCATTACGGCAGCAGCGTTTTTGAAGGGATCAGAGCCTACCACACCGCGCAAGGAACGGCGGTGCTGGGGCTGGAAGCCCACGTGAACCGCCTTTTCAATTCCTGTAAAATTATCAGCATGCCGCTTCCTTTCAAACGCCGGGAAATCTCTGCGGCCATTTTGGAAACGGTGAGAAAGAACGGGCATGAAGCGTGCTACGTTCGGCCGCTGGCCTTCAGAGGCTATGAAGCGCTGGGCGTAAACCCCACCGCCTGTCCCGTAGAAGTCATCATTGCCACCTGGGAATGGGGCGCGTATCTGGGCCCGGAAGCTCTGGAAGAGGGCGTGGATGTAGGCGTTAGCAGTTGGCGACGCATTGCGCCCAATACCCTCCCGGCTATGTCAAAAGCGGGCGGCAACTACGTCAACTCGCAGCTGGTCATCATGGAGGCGCGCCGGCACGGCTACGCAGAAGGGGTTGTGCTTGATGTGAACGGCTACGTCAGCGAAGGCAGCGGTGAAAACATCTTTGTGATCATGGATGGAACCATCTACACCCCGCCCATCGGCAATTCCATCTTGCTTGGCATTACGCGCGGTTACGCCATGACTTTGGCCGCCGAGATGGGCTATCCCGTTGTAGAGCAGCAAATCTCTCGCGAACAGCTTTATATTGCCGATGAAATCTTCTTTAGCGGAACCGCCGCCGAGATCACCCCCGTAAAAAGCGTTGACGGCCAACCCGTTGGCACCGGCGTCCGCGGCCCCATAACCAAAGCCCTGCAAGACCGTTTCTTTGGCATCCTCAAAGGCGAACAGGAAGACACCTACGGCTGGTTGACGCCAATGAACAATTAGCAATTAGCAATTAGCAATTAGCAAATGACCAATGGTAAATGGTAAATGGTAAATGGTAAATGGTGAATTGCTAACGGTAAATTTACCATTTACCATTCACAAGGGACAAATGACCAATGACAAACCAATACATCCCCCAGATAATAGAAAAACGCTGGCAGGACAAATGGGCGGACACGGAATTGTACCGCTCAAAAGTAGACTGGAGCAAACCCAAACACTACGCCCTAACCATGCTCCCCTACCCCAGCGGTGACCTGCATATTGGCCACTGGTTTGCCATGATCCCTTCCGACGCCCGCGCCCGCTTTATGCGTATGCGCGGCTACAACGTCCTCTTTCCTATGGGCTTCGACGCCTTTGGCCTGCCCGCAGAAAACGCCGCCGTGCAGCGTAACATCCACCCCGCCCGCTGGACTTACGCCAACATAGAGCGTATGCGCAAACAACTACGCACTATGGGCGCAATGTTCGACTGGAAGCGCGAAGCCCTAAGCTGCGATCCCTCCTACTATCGCTGGACAGAGTGGTTCTTCAAACAACTCTATCTGCACGGTCTGGCCTATCGCGGCGAAGCGCTGGTCAACTGGTCTGAAACCCTGCAAACCGTACTGGCTAACGAGCAGGTCATTGACGGCAAAGACGAGCGTACCGGCCAACCGGTCATCCAGAAACTGATGACCCAATGGTTTTTCAGCATCACCAAATACGCCGACGAACTGCTCAACTTTGATAAACTGGATTGGCCGGAACCCATCAAAATTATGCAGACCAACTGGATTGGTCGCAGCGAAGGCGCAAAAGTCATCTTCAAAACCGAAAGCGGCGATGAGATTGAGGTCTTCACCACGCGCCCCGATACCCTGTGGGGCGCAACCTTTATGGCGCTGGCCCCCGAACACGAGCTGGTGGAAAAAATCACCTCGCCGGAGCAACAGGATGCGGTGCAAGCATACATTGAACAGGCCGTAAAAACCACCGAAATTGAACGCGCCTCTGAAAGTCGCGAAAAAACCGGCATCTTCACCGGCGCTTACGCCATCAATCCGGTCAACGGGCAGCGTATTCCCGTGTGGATTGCCGACTACGTGATGATTACCTACGGCAGCGGCGCAATTATGGCCGTTCCCGCCCATGACCAGCGCGACTTTGATTTTGCCCGCAAATACGGCCTGAAAATCATCCCCGTCATCCAGCCGGAAGGCGAAAACTTCGATGGCGATACAATGACCGAAGCCTACGTTGGCTCCGGCCAGATGATCAATAGCGCCCAATTCAACGGCACCGCGTGCAGCAACGCCAAAGGGCGCAAAAATCCGGGTATTAACGCCGTAATTGACTGGCTGGAAGAACGGGGCATCGGCCAAGAAGACATCAACTACCGCATGCGTGATTGGCTCATCAGCCGCCAGCGCTACTGGGGCGCGCCCATTCCGATGCTGCACAAAGAAGATGGCAATCTGGAAGTCGTCTCTGATGCAGACCTGCCTGTTTTGCTGCCCGACGACGTAGAATTTATGCCCACCGGCCAAAGTCCGCTGGTCTACCACAAAGGCTTCCTCAACACCATCGCCAGCGACGGCTCGCCCGCCCGCCGCGAAACCGATACTATGGACACCTTTATGTGTTCCTCCTGGTACTGGTTTCGCTACCTCAGCCCGCAGTACAACGCCGCGCCCTTTGACCCGGAAGAAGCCGCCTACTGGCTGCCCGTTGACGTGTACACCGGCGGCGCAGAACACGCCACAATGCACCTGCTCTACGCGCGCTTCTTCAACAAAGTCATGCGCGATATGGGCGTTTTTGACGATACCGCCGCCGCAATGAAAACGCGCGGACGCGACCCCGACGCCCTTTTTGACGAACCGATGCTCACTCTGCGCAATCAGGGCCAAATCCTGGGCGAAGAGACAATAGGCCACTACGTGCTGGCTTCCGGGCGCTGGGAAAGCAAAAAACTGATTGCCGATAAAGTGGAAGTCATTGATCGTTCCGACGCGCCAAAAGAGTTTGATGGCGCGCAAGGCGAAATTATGCGCCGCACCGAAAATATCCTGCAAGTGCAGACCGCTTCGGATGAACTGACCACCATCGAAGTGACCGCTGACGCCCAAATCACCATCCCCACTCTGGGCGAGTCTTGCAGCGTAACGCAACTTCAGCATCATCTGGAAATTCAGCGTATGTCCAAGAGCAAAGGCAACGTGGTCAACCCGGATGAGTTTGTGCAACTTTACGGCTCGGACACCGTGCGCACTTACCTGATGTTTGCCTTCGACTGGCAAAAGGGCGGTCCCTGGAATAGTCAGGGCATCAAAGGCCCGCAGCGCTTTCTGGAAGACGTGTGGAGCATCGTTGTTGACCCGGCCAAAGACGGACTGGCCGAAACCGAGGCGGAGACCAAAGCCGCCCGCAATCTGCGTCGCAAAACGCATCAAACTATTCAAGCCTGCACCGACAGCCTGGAAACCTTCTCTTTTAACACCTACATCGCCGCGTTGATGGCCTTTCGCAACACGCTGCACAGCGCCAAACGCAGCGCTCTCTACGGTAGCCCGGCCTGGGAAGAAGCCATCGAAACTATGCTGACCCTGCTGGCTCCCGCCGCGCCCCATATCAGTGAAGAACTGTGGATGCGCAGCGGGCATCAATACAGCGTTCATCAGCAAGTCTGGCCCGCCTTTGACCCCGAAATAGCCGCCGAAGACGAAATCAGCGTGGGCGTACTGGTCAACGGTAAAGTCCGCGATCGCTTCACCGCCCCCGCCGACATCAGCCAGGAAGACGCTATTGCTCAAGCTCAAGACCTGCCCGGCGTAAAACGCCACATCGAAGGCAAACGCATTGTCAAAGCCATCTATGTCACCGGTCGGCTGGTGAATTTGGTGGCAAAGTAAGCCCGACGAATGACCAATGACGAATGACGAATGACCAATGACAAAGGATAAAAAAATGAAACGCAAAATTATTCACACTGACAAGGCCCCGGTAGCCGTTGGTCCTTACTCTCAAGCTGTTAAAAGCAAAAGAATGATCTTCACCGCCGGACAAATTCCCCTTGACCCATCTACCGGCAAATTGGTAGAAGGCGGCATCGAAGAGCAAACCCGGCAGGCGCTTACTAACCTCAAAGTTGTGCTGAAAGCCGCCGGTTCTGGCATGGACGCCGTGATGAAGACCACCGTCTTTTTGCTGGATATGGGGGAGTTTGCCGCCATGAACGGCGTCTACGCCGAATTTTTCCCTCAGGATCCCCCCGCTCGCAGCGCGGTGCAAGTAGTTGCCCTGCCGCTTGGCGCGCGCGTAGAGATTGAGGCCATTGCGCTGGTAAAATAAATTTATACGTTGATTAAAAAAACTCGTTCCCACGCTCTGCGTGGGAACGAGTTTTTTTACATTTTACATTTTGCACTTTTAATTTTGAATTGTATCTTCCGGGCGTTTGCGCGCTTTTTTTAGCGCTTTGTGCAGGCGGGCCTTGCTGGTATGCGGCGCGTAGATGGTTCGCGTAGTAGTGGGGCTGGCGTGTCCCAGCAGGGCTTGCACATCCTCGATGGGGATGGGGTCTTCTTCGTCGTCAAAAAGTTGCCGGGCCAACCAATGCCTGAAGGCGTGGGGACCGGTAAAATCGCTGACGCCGGCGGCTTTGGCGCCATCTTTAACAATTTTCCACACCATCTGGCGGGTGATGGAACTTCCCTTTTTCTTTCCGGCAAAGAGAATATTAGAGGGGTCCTGACGTTCCTGTAAATAAGCTTGAATGTGCGTTAGCGAATCTTGCGTAATCCACACGGTGCGGCGTCGTTCGCCCTTGCCCACAACTTCTACGGCCACGTCTTCCGGCAGAGGGACGGCTTTCAGGGCGCGGTCAATTTCGTCGCGGGTCAGGCCGGTGAGTTCGCTTACGCGCAGTCCGGTGTCAAAAAGAACGTGAACAATGGCCCGGTTGCGCAGCACCGCCACGCGCCGGCGCCGGGCGTGGTAGCGCGCCAGATTGCTTTTGCCCTGTGTTTCTGCCTCCGCATCAGGCGCAGTCAAGTTGTCATAATGCAAGACGATGGCCGCCAAATTTGGGTCAATCTTGCGGTGGGGGTAGGCTTTACCGCCACCCGCTTTGCCATCCTTCAATCTGACTTCGGCTTTGCCAAAATCAAAATTTTCCAGATAGTTCTGCGCCACTGCCCACGCTAGAAATCGCTTGGCGGCGGCAAGATAGTGTTGGATGGTAGAATGGGCGTATCTGGGCGGAGGGAGCGGAGGAGGGGGCGTGAAATCCGGATCTTCCGGGTGATCCGCATCATCGGTGGCTTTTGCCTTTGCTTCGGCCAGCGCGGCGGCTTTTTGTTTTGCTTTGTCAGGGGGAACTTTTGAGAGCCAATCGTAGTAGGCCAGCAGCACATCATCGGCCAGAATACTGACGGGGTAGGGCGCTTTGACCTTGCGCTTGCGGCTGTAAGCCCGCCTGATGAACTTTTTGAAGATGACCATTGCGTTGGCGTAACTTTGCGCCGTGTTGTTCGCGCTGCTTGATTTACCCGCGCTCAACTTCAAGTGCATAGTGAACTCATTAACCAGGCTGAATAGCTTCCTTTCTTTCGGCTCAACCTCTGTATGCTCTGTCGTTTGCTTCATCTTACCCAATCTCCTGCGGCAAAAACCATTGACGCAGGGCGTGTAATTTAAAGCCCAGATTATTGGCCAGCGAGAAACCCATTGGGGTGGTGTAGATCAAACTCAAATCGCAGCCTTTTTGCGTGGCGTCTGATAAAATTTTATTCAGGAGAAGCGTAGCGTAGCCGCGACGCCGAAAGTTATCAAGGGCGCTTAAATTCCAGACGCTCACCGCGTTGTCCGCGCAAATAGCTGTGCCTACGGTGACAGGCCTTCCCTCTGGCGTGTAACCAACGTAATGCCTGATTTCCTCTTGCCCAATTTGAGACGTGGGGAAAAGGAGCATCACTTCGCCGGCAGAGTAATCAAAAACTGCTTCCAGAACGCTGTACAAAGCGGTCATTCCCGGTACTGTTTCCACGTATTCGATGAGCAGATCGTCCTGCTGAATGGTTTCGGCAGGTAGATGGGTGCAGGCCATTAGCGGCTGTGGCGGCAGGGGTTGATAGCGTCGTTTGGAAAGGTATTCAGTGCCATCAGGCACGCGATGCTCTTCCAGGCTGACAGCGTACATTGTATTTCGGGAACGGAAAAAGGCTGATGCGTCGGCCAGTGTTTCATCGGTCAGTCCGCTCAGGGTCAGGGGAATGAAAAAGTTGCGCGTTGGCAACCCTGCGCCGGTGTAACCAAGAACATAGCTGCTATTTTGCTCGACTTCTCCTTCTGCCGAGGATTTTGCCAGAATAATGTGAGCTTTAATGGCGTGATCATCTAATCTTGCGCGTTGGGTAGCATCCATAACGTACAGCTCCTTGTAATAAATACAGTGAAAAGCGAAGAATGAATAATGAAGAATGAGACTACGGAGATGAAATAGTTTTCAGGTTGAAGATTTATTTTTCACTCTTCACTCTTCATTTTTCATTGTCTTATTATGCCTTATAAAAGCAGGTTTCGCTACTTTTTGCGTTGTCATTTTACCGTCATTGGCAAACCGGCGACCATAAATAGCACCTTGTCTGCTCTGGAGGCCAACTGCCGGTTGGCCCTTCCCAGAACGTCGCGGTACAGTCTTCCCAGCGGATAAGGCGGAACTAATCCCAGACCTACTTCATTGGAAACGATGATCAAGGCGGCGTTTAACTTGCTTCGCGCAGCAAGGATGGCCTCAATTTCAGCTTGCACCACCGATTCAATGGCCTCTTGCGCCCGATTTTCTTTTGCTATGACAATGTTGGATACCAGCAAGGTAAGACAGTCTAGCAGGATGATGTCCGGCCGTGGTTTTACAGCGGCAAGGCGCGCGCCTACATCTCTGGGCGCTTCCAGCGTTTGCCAGTGTGATGGCCGGTTCTGCCGATGGGCTTCAATGCGAGCGGTCATCTCAGGGTCTTCGGCTGTGGCCGTTGCCACATAAAGAACGCGCCCGCGCCCGCCTGTTTCGGCTGCTAATTGTTCGGCGTAAGCGCTTTTTCCGCTGCGCGCCCCGCCAAGAATAAGGGTGGTAGATGGGGGCAAGATAAACTCCGGGAATAGTGAACAGTGAATAATGAATAATGAAGAGTTTTTCACTCTTCACTCTTCATTATTCACTCTTCACTCTTCACTATTCATTGTTTTCCAGCAGTTCCAGCGCTTTAAGCAGTTGCGCGTCGCTGCTTTGGCTTACTTCTTGTGGCGTTAGCTGCTTGACTTCGGTGGGGTAGAGGGCTTGAGCGTCAACGGGAAGGTCTACCGGCACATCCGGCTCGATGCCGTGTTTGCGAATCAGCCGTCCCCGAGAAGTGAGCCACTGGCTGGTTCCCAGCAGTAGTTCGGAGCCGTCGTCCAGCGTGAAAGGTTGCAGCACGGTTCCGGTTCCAAAGGTGGTTTCTCCCACTATCAGGGCGCGTTGATGATCCTGCATTGCCCCGGCAAAGATTTCCGATGAGCTGGCGCTTCCGCGATTGACCAGCACCACCATCTGGATGTCGGGCGCAACGCCGCCCTTTCTTACCGGATAGGCGGTTCGTTTTCCGTCGGCGTCTTCTTGTTGTAAAACGTTGCCTTCGGTCAAAAATTGGCTGGTGACTTTAACCGCTTCTTGCAGCAGGCCGCCGGGGTTGTTGCGCAGGTCAAAGATCAGCGCTTTGGCGCCGGCTTCTTTGGCGGCCTGGATGGTGTCGGCCAGCTCTTGGGCGGCGCCGTCGCTGAATTGGCTCAGGCGAATAAGCGCCACGTTTTCACCGGGAATCATTGCCCAGTCAACGGCGGGCGCATCAATTTCGCCGCGCGTGATGGTGATTTCCAGCGTTCTGCCTTTGGCGGGGCGCAGCAGGGTGAGCGTTACGTCTGTCCCCGCTTCGCCGCGAATCAGGGCGACAATTTCATACATTGGCTGCGTGGTGACATCTTTGCCGTCTACTTCAATGATGATGTCTCCCGCTTTTACGCCCGCTTTAATCGCCGGTGAGCCATCGAAGGGAGCAACGATGATGGGCAAGCCTTCATCCATTCCCAATTGCGCCCCAATGCCGCTGTAGATGCCGGATATATCGCTTGCCTGTTGCTCGGCTTCTTCCGGCGTGAGGAAAATAGTGTGGCCTTCGTCGCCCAGCGATTGGATCATTCCCCGAATTGCGCCGTAGGTGAGCGTATTGGCTTCCAGCGCGTCGCGGTCAACAAAATGCCGATGCACAATATTCCACGCCTGCCAAAAAGCGCTAAATTCCTGCGGCTGGTCTTTGGTGCGCGCCACGCCCGGCTCGGAAAATATGCCGGATAGCCCCACCGCCACGCCGCCCCCAAACCCGGCGATAGTGCAGATGAATATACTGAATATTACCAGCACAATGAGGATCAGTTTGTTTATCAGGTTTTTGTTATTTGTCACTTGTCATTTGTCCTTTGCAATGTAAAATTCATCCTTCATCCTTCCTCCTTCATCCCTCATCTTTTGTTTCCGGCAGCCACAGGGTGAAGCGGCTTCCTTGTTGTTCGGGTTGACTTTCTACGCTCAGGCGTCCCCCGTGCGCAATGGCCAGATCGCGGGCAATGTTGAGGCCAAGCCCCATCCCCTGGGGAAAGCGCTTGTTGCGGTGACTGCGGTAGAAGGGGTCAAAGATGTGTTTGCGTTCTTCCGGGTTGATGCCAATGCCGGTATCGCTGACGGTAATGGAAACGCCCTTGTTCTCACGCGCGGCAGAAACGGAAATTGTTCCTTTTGGCGTATATTTTACGGCGTTGCTCAGTAAGTTGCCCAGAATTTGCGCTACCCGGTCAGTGTCAATGTTCAGCGTGGGCATATCCGGCGAAATGTCTAGCTGCCAGTGCAGCCCTTTTTCGTGCGCGTGTTCGCGCCAGGGCAAAACGGCGCGCGGGAGCCATTGGCTCATTGGCGTAGCCTGGCGATTCAATTCCAGCGCGCCCAGAATTTGCCCGTGCAGGTCAGAGAGATTGTCCAGCAGGGGGCGCAGGCGTTGGGTTTGGTCGTTCATACCGGTGAGCAGTTCGCGGCGCAGGGTGGGGTCTTTGTCCGCGCCGTTGATAAGGGCTTGAATGGCCGATTGAATGGCGCCGATAGGCCGCCCCAACTCGTGAACCAGATTAGCCAGCAGGCGGCGGCGCGATTCTTCCATCAAGCTCAGGCGTTCGGTCAGCGAATTGAAGGCGCGCAACAGGCGGCGAATTTCCTGTGGCCCTTCTTCCGGCAGGCTTTGCCACGCGCCGTCCCCTTCGGCCACGCCATAGATGGCTTCGGTAACGCGGAGCAGGGTGCGTTCCAGCCTCAAGGCCAAAAATAGCGCCACTATTACGGCCAGAGCTAATTCCGCCCCCAACAAAATGAGAATGAGGTGCCGCAGGCGGGTGAACTGATCAGAGACCTCAGAAAGCTGTTGCGAAAGGCGCACCGCGCCCACTACTTCCTGCGATTGGTTGCGCACGGGAACCAGCACTTCGATGATGTTGAGGTTTTGGGTGTATTGAACCTGAATTTGCTGGTCGCCGGCCAGGGCGGTGGGGAGCGCGGGAAATTCCAGCGTCTGGTCAGCCTGATCGCCGGTGTTGGCGGCAACGAGTCTGCCGCCGGGGTCCAGCAGTATTACCTCTGATTGGTAGTGAGCGCTGATGCGGGTCACAAAGCGTTGGGCTTCGGCGGCGTCTTGCCAGATGTCGGGCTGCCCTCCGGCCATTTCCGCGGTCATTTTTCCCTGCCGCAGCAGGTCATCCGATAGGTTGCCCAGCAGAACTTGCGTTTTCAGCAGGTAGAACAGGGTAACGCCCACCAGCGGCACAATGAGCAGCAGGGGCAAGATGTGACTCAGTATCAGACGACTGCGAAGTGTTTTCATAATGAATGGGCGAATGGGCGAATGGGCGAATGGTGAATGGCGAATGGCGAATGGCGAATGGTGAATGGTGAATGGCGAATGGCGAATGGCGAATGGGCGAATTTTTTCATTCGCAAATTCGCCTATTCGTCATTCGCTTAGTTTGTATCCCACACCCCGCACCGTGATAATGCGTTTGGGATTCTGTGGGTCTTCTTCAATTTTCTCGCGCAGCCAACGAATGTAAACATAAACGGCCTGACTTTCGCCGCTGTATTCTGCGCCCCACACACGCGCCAGCAACTCATCTACCGACACTACGCGCCCGGCTTCCAGAGCCAGCGCGTGCAGCAGGGCAAATTCACGGGGCGGCAGGGAGATTGCTTTACCGGCAACGCTGACGGTGTGGGCTTCCGGCTCGATGACGAGCTTGCCCACTTGCAGGCGCGTAGATTTTGTTTTGGCGGACGGGGCGCTGCGGCTGGCGCGGCGCAGCACGGCTTTTACGCGCGCCAGCAGCACATTGGTATCAAAGGGCTTGATGATATAATCATCCGCGCCCAGTTCCAGACCCAGAGCTTGATCCAGTTCGCGGCGGCGGGCGGTGACAAAGATAATAGGGGTATCGCATTGCTGTTGAAAGCGGCGCAGGGCGTCCAGGCCGTCCATTCCGGGCAGGCCAATATCCAGCAGAATCAAATCGGGCGGGTCCCGGCGAGCCAGTTGCAGCGCGTTTTCAGCGCTGTTGGCCGCGCTGCTACGGTAGCCCGCCTGTTCAAGACTAAAAGCCAGACTGCGACGCATCAGTTTATCATCGTCTACTATCAGAATGTGTTTGGACATAAAGTTGTCATTCGTCCTTTGTCATTCGCAATTCGCAATTCGTCATTATATTCCCTCAATGGCCTCTGCCGGAACCCAGCCTTCTACTTCACCGCCAGGGAGAGTGAGCAACACCCAGTTGCCGCGTTTATCCGCTATACCCACTTCGGTGCCGCTGTGCAGAGTGAACTCGGTGACATATTGATTACCGGGGCCGCTGGTGACGCTTACTTCGGGCGCTACAATCACGCCTTCGGGTCGCGTTTTTTCCGCGTACATTCGGCTTCCCAGCCCGGCGACGCCCAAAAGGGTGATCATTGTCATCAGGGCAATGGCGTATTGCAGCGTTTCTCTCCACGCGCCTGATATTCTACTATTGATGAGGACAATAATCAAAAGCGCCAGCGCAAACCAGGCAGTCAGGGCAAAAATTGCCAGCTCATTGAGGGTGAATTTGCGGGTGAACCGGGCAATATGATGGAAAAAGCCTTCGGTTTCGGCGGTGTCTTCAAGCCGGTCAAGGGTTTCGGCGCGCGCCAGTTGCAGGTTGGCCTGAATGTCGCTGTCTCTTGGCCCCAGTTTTTCCGCCCGGCGATAGTTGAGAATGGCGCGGCCAATATCGCCCTGTTTGAAGTGGGCGTTACCCAGATTGTAGTAAAGGCTGCTGTCTGTGTAGCCCCGATCAATCAATTGCTGGTAGCCTTGCGCGGCCAGCGCAAATTGCCCGTTTTCGTATAGCCGGTTGGCTGTTTTCATTGTTTCTGTTGCGCCATCCGATGATTTTGCCAGCAGCCCGGCCTGGTTTACCATCAGCAGGCTCAAAATGGCAATGAATACGGCGGCAAGAGCGAATGTTTTTTTCATAAAACCTTCTCCAAATTTTCAATTAACTTGTCTATCTCAGTCAACAAATTTTGCCCGCGCAAGGGGTCTCCGGCATCGGGGGCGTAGCGCCCCATTTCAGCGTTAAGGTAGGCGTTGTCAAGGGCGGCAATAAGGTCGGCGGGAACGCCTTTTTCCGCCAGCAGATCGGCGCGGGACTGATGCGTTAGCCCGGCGACGGGTTGATTGAGTTTGTCGGCCAGATAATTGTTGAGAATTTGAGCGATGGCGCTGTAACCCTCAAGTTGTTTTTTTGCTTGCGCCAGAGCTTGTCTGGCTTTTTTACGCGCTTTTGAACTACGCGCCAGATGCGCGTTCTGCGCCCGATAGGTTTGCCGGCGCTGCCAGAAAATGCCGGCTCCCAGCGCAACAAGCGGCGCCCCCCAGGCCATCCAGTAGAGCGGCGACGCGGTGAGGGGGCGGGTTTGGGCGTTAAGATGGTCTGGAACCGGCTTCAGGTGGCGAATGTCGGTGGCGATGTTTTCGACTTGTCCGGCCTCTGCTCCGGCGGGAGAGGGGGGCGGGAGCGGGGCTTCGGCGTCGCCCTGCGCAATGGAAACCGGGATGGGGGCTGTGGCAGCGTTTTGGTACGCGCCTGTTTCCGGGTCGAAATAAGTATATTCCAGAGCCGGGATGGTGAACTGGCCGGATCGAGTGGGCAGCAGCAGACGTTCATAAACTTTGCTGCCCTCCATGACGCCATCCTGCACCTGAGTGTTAATGGTTGCCTGACTGTCAAAGTCGCGCCAGCCGGAAATTTCAGGCCACTCAGGGTCAGGGGCGGCGTTGATGTTGCCGCGTCCGCTGAGGGTAACGCGCCAGGTGACGGGTTCGTTCACTTTACCTTCTGTGGCGTCTACTTCTGCGCTGATGCTGTATTGGCCCACCGCGCCCGTGAAGTTGGGCGGTGCGTTGGGGGGGAGGGGCTGCGCGTTTACTTCGATGGGCTTGGTTTGCAGCGCCACGCCCCGGTTGAAGAAGCCGCCGGGAATGGTGAGTTTGGCCGCTTCTATGGTGATTGGCCCGGCGCTCGATGGGAAGAGCGCGGTTTTCAATTCGGTGACGTTGTAGCTTTGTCCGGCGGCCTGCGCGCGATACTGGCTCTGGTCGCTTTGTTTTTCGGCCCAAAAGCCGCTGAAGTCGGGCGGGCTGAGGTGCGGCTGCTCGGCAAAGAAATCAGACGCGCCTTGATAGAAACGAAAGGTGTAGGTAATTTGTTCACCCACGTAGGGCGTGGGATTGCTCACTTCTGCTTCTACAAAATAGTCTTGCCCCTTCAGTTCCGCCGATGGCTGCGCTGTCTGTCCACTGTTGTCGGACGGCTGCTGCGCGGGCGCGCCGTTTCCCGGCGAGACTTGAATGGCGATGGGATCGGTGCTGTAGGTTTGCCCGTTGATGGTCATACCAAAGGCGGGAATGGTCAGTTCTCCCGTTTTGGTGGGGCGCAGGCGATAGCTGTACACGGTTTGCGAGTTGATATCGCCGTTGATAATGCTGATTTGCGACGAACTGCTGCTACCAATAATCTGAAAGCCGTTCAGCGGTGGCAATTGCGGCGCGGCTGAGTTGCTTGTATCGACGACGGTGATGGACAAGATGAGCGATTCATTGGTGGTGATGCTGTTGCGGTCTACCTGCGCGGTGACCACGTTTGGCTCTTGCGCCAGCCCCGTTGTCACCAAAGCGAGCAGCAGGGCAATCAGGGAGGCAATGCGTTTGCTTGTTGTTTTCATGGGCGTCCTTTCCATTTACGATTTACGATTTACGATTTTAGATTTACGATTGGACTATGGGGCGGAAACAGGCTTGGCATATCAGATAATCCAAAATCCAAAATCCAAAATCCAAAATCCAAAATCGTTTTACCAGTCTTCTGCGGGCGGCGTTCCGGTAAAGGAGTGGATTTGCTGCAAGAATTGCTCCAGACTTTGGGTTCCCTGAGCGGCGGCTTGCAGAAGTTGGCGCGCTTGTTGTTTGGTCATTTGAACCTGGTCATTGGTCACTTGGTCATTGGTCACTTGGTCATTGGTCATTGGTTCTTTGTCATTTGTGGGTTGGGGTTGACTGTCCTGGTTCTGTTGGTCCTGGTTCTGTTGGTCCTGGTTCTGTTGGTCCTGGTTCTGTTGGTCCTGGTTCTGTTGGTCCTGGTTCTGTTGGTCCTGGTTCTGTTGGTCC
>DUEH01000116.1 GCA_011192195.1 Chloroflexota bacterium
CCAGCAGAAAAAGTTTGCACTCCATAATACTCTTGGCAATTTTTTCGCGCCGCTGGTCGCCCGCCTTGATGCCGGTCTGGTCAAACCAGACAGATACACCGCGCTGCTTTAGCTCCTGATGCAATTGACTTACAAAGGCCAAATCTCGGTGAGAATAGCTGATGAAAACATCGTTTGACATAAAAGCCTCTTTTGCGTGATAGTGAGTTAACTACTCAGGATGCTAACCTGAGTAGTCACATCTCCAATCTCTTTTCTAAATCTCAGGCCGCTGCTTACCCCACTCGGTAGCCTGCTCATAAGCGTAAGCGGCTTTGAGGATGGCGCTTTCGCCCAGAGCGGGGCCTAGAATTTGCAAGCCGATGGGCAAACCGCGCTCAAATCCGCAGGGAATGCTGATACCGCAAATGCCGGCCAGATTGGCGGTGACGGTGAAGATGTCTGACAGGTACATTTGTAGCGGGTCGTCCATTTTTTGTCCCTTGTTGAAGGCCACATCGGGTACGGAAGGGGTGAAGATAACGTCTACTTGTTGGAAGGCGGCTTCAAAATCGCGCTTAAGCAGGGTGCGCACTTTTTGCGCTTTCAGGTAGTAGGCGTCATAGTAGCCGGCAGAGAGGGCGTAGGTTCCCAACATAATGCGCCGTTTGACTTCCGGGCCAAATCCGGCGGCGCGGGTTTCAAAGAAGGTTTGCCACATATCTTCGGCGGGTATGCGCAGGCCGTAGCGTACGCCATCGTAGCGGGACAGGTTAGAGGAGGCTTCGGCGGTGGAGATGAGGTAGTAGACGGGAATGCCGTATTGGGTGTGGGGCAGGGAGATGTCTACTAACTCAGCGCCCTGGTCCTCAGCTGTTTTCAGCGCGGCGCGCACGGCTTTTTCTACGGCGGGGTTCATCCCTTCGATGAAGTATTCGCGCGGCGCGCCGATTTTCAGGCCTTTGAAGCTTGCCTCTGCCAGTTCTTGCAGGTAGTTGGGGACGGGGGCGTTAAGCGTTGTAGAATCGCGCGGGTCTGCTCCGGCGATGACGCCCAGCATGATGGCCGCATCCGCCACCGATTTTGTCAACGGCCCCACTTGATCCAGCGATGAGCCGTGCGCAATAATACCGTAGCGACTGACTCTGCCGTAGGTGGGCTTTAAGCCTACCACGCCGCACAGGGACGCGGGTTGGCGCACGCTGCCGCCGGTGTCGGTTCCCAGAGCGGCAAGGGTTTCGCTGGCGGCAACGGCGGCGGCGCTTCCGCCACTGCTGCCGCCGGGAACGGCGTCCAGATTCCAGGGGTTGCTGGTGGGAAAGAAGGCGGAATGTTCGGTGGAGGACCCCATAGTGAATTCATCGGTATTGGTTTTTCCCAAAATAATTGCGCCGGCCTGACGCAGTTTTTCAGTTACGGCGGCGTCGTAGGGGGGGATGAAATTTTCCAGGATTTTTGAGCCGCAGGTGGTGGTCAAGCCTTTGGTGATGATGCTGTCTTTCACGGCGATGGGGATGCCCAGCAGGGGCGCATCTTTGCCCTGAGCGCGGGCGGCGTCGGCGGCGCGGGCGGCTTCCAGAGCCGCTTCCGGCTGCAAGGTGATGTAGGCTTTCACCTGATTGTCAACGCCAAGGATTCTATCCAGCGCGCTCCGGGTCAGTTCCACAGCGGTTATTTCGCCGCTGCGAAATTTTCTTTGGGCTTCCTGGATGGTCAGTTGGTGAAGGATGTTATCAGTCATAGGGGGTTGATTGTTTCCTGATGCTATTGCTGATCCTTTAGATATTTTTGGCAATACTGTTTTGCATAATTGACCAGTTTCAATAGGGTTGGTATCAATTTAAGGGTATCTTGAAATAACTCAATCAAACTCTCTTTAACGTACTCGTGGGCAATGCTGTTGCGCAAATCCCGGATGGTGCGAATTTGGTCTGTTGAATCAATCAATCCCCGTTTTTCGGCC
This sequence comes from Chloroflexota bacterium, assembly GCA_011192195.1. GTDB lineage: Bacteria > Chloroflexota > Anaerolineae > 4572-78 > 4572-78 > DUEH01. The sequence continues at coordinate 1,943 of DUEH01000116.1, forward strand.
CGATTGACCACATCTATCATCGTGCCGCTAGTCTCGAATTCAACCGCATCAATGCTGCGATAGACTTTTTGGGTCAAGATGTCGCTTACGCGGGCAAAGCGACTGGTGAGCGCTTCAAAGTTATCGAGTTCGCTTTCTGTGTAGGTAGATTTTATCCCGATTGGCCCGCACTGGCGATATGAGCGATTCAGCCAGTAGAGAGCGTTGTCAAGTTGTGAGAGAGCGTTTTGCAAATTGATGACGTAATCATTCTGGGTCACAAGGCTACTCCTTCTACCAGCGCAATGCGTACAAAAGCGTCGTCGGTGTTCCTGGCAATGACGATGTCAATTTTTTGCTCGCCCAGTTGCTTGTACAAGCCCAGCCGAATGGGTCTGGCGTCTCGCTTAGTCAATTCTTGCGACATAATCAGCAGGTCAATGTCACCGCCGCGTTTGGAATCGTCGGCGCGAGAGCCGAAAAGGTAGATTCGGGCTTTTGGGTCTAAAGCGTGAACAGTTGTTTTAATGACGTTGATCTGGCTTTCAGACAAGCGCATAACTACCCCATTGCCGGAACGCCGGCGTACTGCGGTACAGGAATGTATCGTTCCGGTTTATAACGATGATGTTCGCTTAAAAACCTGTCTAGTTGCGCGGAGGTCTCTGCCGAAAGATAGGCTTCGCCGCATTGTTGGCAGACGTCAGCCAATACATCTTCTATAATAACCAGTTCACCTTTGTACCGAATTTCCAACGTAGTTCTGCCTGATCGCAATTCACCGCCGCAAAGGTCGCATTTATCCATATATGCTCACAACACCGGTTTCACTCTGAAGCTGCCATCCTGCACATCCGGCGCATTAGCCAGCGCATCTTCAACGGGCAGCGACGCTTTCACCGCGTCGGCGCGCATTACGGTGTCCAGAGGCAGGGCGCTGGTAGTTGGGGGAATGTCATCGGTATCGAGCTGTTGCAAGGTTTTGGCGTAATCCAGAATAGCCGAAAGTTGACCCTGAAACAGAGTCTTTTCTTCATCGTTCAGGCGCAATCTAGCCAGATGAGCAATATTTTCTACTTCTTGCAACGTTAATTGGGACATTACTTTGGCTCCTGTTTTTACTAACGGACATCTCTGTGGTTTGCCACAAATCTTGCGCCCAATGACGGCAGACGGCTGACCGTTGACCGCCGAAACCTGTCTTGAGCGTAGTCGAAGGATGCGTTAAACAAGCTGGTTTTTACGGCGGTCTACCGTCTGCCGTCTGCCGTCTGCCGTCAGGTCATCAGAAAGCAATTTTGCCGCCAAAACCGATGGCAAATTTAGAGGGTGCCCGTTAGCAAAACTCCTGTTTTTAAGCGTATGGAAATTATAACATTGATGATTGCCTGGGGCAAAGCGTAGCAATGTAGAGTTAAAAATGCAAAGTGAAAAACTGGAAATCTGCCAAAGGTTGCGATTTGTCTTGCCTATGGTATAATTGTTTACATAACTAAAGGGGGATGGCAATGTCTTTACCAAAAATCACCTTTTTACTGGGGGCGCTGTTTGGCGCACTTGCGTTGAGCGCTTGCTCCACCGCCGACACTCAACAGGCGCAACCCGCGCGCGTTTTTGTTACCGCAACGCCCGGCAGTCCCGCCGACGCGCCGCCAGAGCGAAACCTGAGCGGACAAGTCACGCTCCAAGCCCTCGCTGTTTCGCCAATTTCCACACCCTTGCCAACGCCGCGCTCTACAGCCAAGCCGTCGCTGGGGCAGGTGATGATATTGGAATATCACTCTATTGGCGATTATGAAGATTATCTTTTGCGCAGCGCGGAAAACTTTCGGGCGGAAATGGAATACCTGCGCGAACACGGTTACACACCCGCCAACCTTATTCAGATGACCGAAGGCTTTCCCAACTTGTCGCCCGGAACAAAGCCGGTCATCATCACCTTTGATGATTCAGACATCAGTCAATTTCGTTATCTGGATGACGGCTCTCTTGATCCCGACTCGGCGGTGGGTATTTTATATGACATTCACCAACAGCACCCCGACCAATGGCCGCTAAAAGCCACTTTTTACGTGCTGCTAGACGTTAACGGCCCGCAGCGAATTTTATTTGGGCAGCCGGAATCTGCTGAGAAAAAACTCAATTGGCTGGTAGAGCAGGGTTTTGAAGTAGGCAGTCATACCATATCGCATTTTGATCTGGCAACCGGCAACGGCTATCAAGTCCAATATCAACTGGGAGAAAGCCAACGCCTGCTGGAAGAAAAAATTCCTGATTATAAAGTGCGTTCATTTGCCGTTCCCTTCGGCAGTTTTCCCTTAAACCCGGACCTTTTAGAGGAAGGCGTATGGGAAGGCCGGCCTTACACATATACCTCCAATGTGATGGCCTGGGGAGGTCCCGCCCTTTCTCCCTATGACCCTGATTTTGATTCCTACTACATTTTTCGCATTGTTGCCGAACCAAATGAAATTGCTTACTGGTTTGACCATTTTGAGCAAAATCCGGAATTGTACTATACTGTACCGCAATGATGTGTTCCAGGTTTCAGGTTGAGTGTCCTGTGCACCTTTAACCAACCAGAAACCCGAAACTTGAAACCCGAAACTTGAAACTTGAAACTAAAAACAATGCAGTTATATTTTATCCGACACGGCCAATCGGCCAACAACCTCTTATATGAACGAAGCGAAAGCGACGACGGGCGTGAAAGCGACCCTGAATTGACCGACTATGGTCGGCGGCAGGCAAAGTTATTGGCCCGATTTTTGGTTGCCGAACGCAGCGCCACCCCCGCCGTTCGAGACGCTTATCCGCAGAACATCGACGGCTATCACCTGACCCACATCTACGCCAGCCCGATGATCCGGGCAATGGACACCGCCGCCCCCATTGTCCAGGCATTTGGTATAACGCCCCAGGTCTGGCCCGACCTGCACGAGGTGGGCGGGATGTGGAACAATCACCCGGAGAATGACGAGCGTATTGGCGAAGCCGGGCCTCCCCGCGCCTTTTTTGAAAAACGCTATCCGCAATTTACCCTGCCCGATTCTTTTGACGACAACGGGTGGTGGAATAAACCCCACGAAAGTTTTGAAGAAAGCATCGAGCGGGCCAAACGAGTTTGGCAGCGTTTGCATGACCTGCACGGCGAAACAGCAGACCGTGTTGCCTTTGTGAGTCACGGAATGTTCTACAACGCGCTGATGACGGTGTTATTAGAAATTCCCTTACCGCCAAAGATATGGTTCCTCATCAACAATACGGCCATTACCCGTATTGATTTTGAACTTTCTGAGTGGGAAGAGACTATGCGGCTGGCTTACCAAAACCGTGTAGATTTTCTTCCGCCAGAGTTAGTGACTTAGTACTGCGCATAATTCAAAATAAAGTGATGCTTAAGTTGTAAGAGATGGGGCGCGGTCTATTCCGCGCCCCATCTCTTGTTTTTCTGGTTATCAAAATAGTAATAGGTACAATTACCTAAACCTCCCTATTGCCAGTTACTTTGATTATGTTATATAATTACGGTAAGTAACTTGCCAGTTACCCACATTATGTTGTATAATTACGGTAAGTAAAATTGATCAGGCATTTTTCTTGCACAGCAAATTGCCTAAATAACACTCAAGGGAGGTAAAAAATGAAAAAAGTAGTTCTTGGTTTAGCGCTGGTTTTGTTGGTTATGGCTTTGGTTGCACCGGCCGTTTCCGCAGCTCCGCCAGAAGCGCCTTCTGCATCTGGTGGGTATTGGTATCGCGTGCAGTACGGAAATACCTTGTACGGAATTTCCCGGTATACGGGCGTAAGCGTACAGGCTTTGGTTAATGCCAATGGTCTGGTCAATCCCAACTGCATCTATGCCGGTCAGAACCTTTGGATTCCCGCCTACTCCCCCACCCCGGTAAATCCTTGCGTTGGATGCGGTACGAGCTACCACACCGTTCAATGGGGGCAAACTTTAACCGGTATCGGCGCAATATATGGGGTTAGCCCCTGGTCCATTGCTCAAGCTAACGGCCTTTACAATCTAAACTACATTTACGCCGGACAAGTTTTGTACATTCCATACTACTAAAGCGATGTGATTTAAAAAGGGCAACCCCTGCCAGCGGGTTGCCCTTTTTTTTTGCAAAGGCGCTGACATTTTGCCTCAATTTAGCTTGAATTGTATAGTTTAGCCATTCAACAAGAAAATGGAGACTTGGCAATGACTGAAACATCCCCTGTAGACGCTTTTCAAGATGGATTGATATTTGAAGAGTATGTGGCTTCAATGAAAACGCTGAAACGCCACATGCTGGAGCAGTATGCAGCCCTGCGCCTGAGCGAAGTGATTAAAACCGAATTTACCGACCTGATTGAAAAACACGCTCAAGTTTTGACGCTGGTTATGACCGAAGACTACTGCCCGGATTCAGTACTCAACCTGCCTATAGTCGCGCGTTTGGCCGAAGCCATCCCATCGATGACTTTGCGCATTATCTACCGCAGCGATTACCTTGATCTGGCAAACCGCTACCCCGCCGCCGATGGCTATAACCATATCCCCACCGTCATCTTTATGACTCCTCAGGGACAGGAATTAGGCGTGTGGCGCGAGCGTTCCGCTGCCGCCCGCGAGTTTTTAGCCAATTTTGAGACAAAGACCCCCCAGCCACCCAAAACCTCGGCCGGCGGCGAAACGACTCTGGCTTTTAAAAAATGGGCCAAAAAACGCCTGGATGCGCAAAAAGAAGCTTACCGGAACGGTCTGTGGAAAGAGACGGCTAAAGAGTTTATGACGCTGCTGAAAAACAAGTCATAAAGTGCCATTGATGCAGGCTGTTGACTGTGATATACTGGCCTTGCAGCTTAACACTTATCCTGAAGTAGACGGATTATGCCCATTAACATTCAGTCATACCTGTTAGCGCTTGATATTTTTGCTCTGCTTGCTTTGCTTATGGCGCTTACTGCCGCAGCAGGGAGAACTCAAGGAAACAGCAATCGTTTGCTGCTGGCTTTGTTTGCCTTGGTTGCGCTTAGAAGCATTGCGCTTATCACCCACTTAGCCTTTGGCTATTCGCAGCCCAAATTACTGGGCAGCCTGGAAATTTTCAGCCTGCTGTGCATTGTCCTGGCCTTGCTCAAGCCATCGGTTGCTCATTCAAAGGTGCGGCAAAACTACGCGCGCCTGGGGTTGGCCGTCTGGGCGCTGGCTCTTCTGATTTTCGGCTTCACCTCTTTGCCCTGGCAGCCATTGCTTCTACTCCTGGCGCTGGGCAGTTTGCCGCTTGTTTTTCCTCGATACGATAAATCCCGCTGGACTCACACCCTTGTTCCTCTGTTTTTAGGGCTGACAGCCCTTCTCGGTTGGATAGAATTAAATAACCTCGCTCAATTTCTTGCTTTAATGGCTTATGGAACCCTGGTTTACGCGGTCTTTGTAGAAACTGTGATCAAAGCGCGCATCCAACAGCAAGCCGCCGAATCATTGAGCGCAGAGACGCGCCGTATTCACGCTGAACGACAGCGGTTAAGAGAGGTGAGTCGCGCTTTGAGTACTGCGCACAGCCCTACCGAAGCATTGGCTAACGCCGCGCAAATCATTGCCAACAACACCAGCGCCGAGCAAATCATCATCCTGCCCTTTTCGCAAACCGAGGATAGTACCGGCTACATTGCAGCCGCCCACAGCGCTGATGGATCCCTGCATTACACCTCACGAGACAACACCTCATTTCACCTTGCAGACGTACCGGCAATTCTGGATGCGCTGGAAAGCCAACAGCGTATACTCATAACCAATGATGAAGAAAATGCGTACTTAAAAAGTTTGTATCGCATCTGGGGTGAAAGCAAAGTGGGGCCAATATTGCTTCAACCTTTGCTGCTGAAGCAACAAGCAGTGGGGATTTTGCTGATGGGGAACCCTAATTCTGACCGCCTCATCCCCAACAGCGATGTTCGTCTGGCGCAAAATATTGCTCCGCAACTGGCCAGTATGGTTGTCTATCAAAGGCAATATCAAAGCCTGGAATTACAAACCGAAGACTTTGCCGCCAAATTGCAACTAAATCGGGCTGAAATGCAACGTCTGTCAAGCATCATCGAAGCGATTAGCGACGGCGTAGTTGTTAGCGATATTGAGGGGAAGATTCAATTGGCAAATGCTGCGGCGCAGCGTATTTTGGGCAAGTCAGACCGTCAGTTGGCAGGAAAGTCCATCAGCGCTATTTATGGCGATATTGCCTCTGATGAAACCATTGAAAAACTGGCAACTGATTTTAGTCGCAGTAATCAGCCCTTGTCTACCTATTTTGAACGCGATGAGTTAGCTGTGCAGGGAAGACTGCTTCCTTTACGCAATGATCGTCAGGAGTGGATGGGGATGGTTGTTCTACTGAAGGACATTTCCGTCGAAGCCGCCGCCGACAAAATAAAACGTGATTTTGTAGAAACCATCTCCAGAGAATTGCGCACGCCACTTACCACCAGCAGAGGCTACGCTGATTTAATGCTTGGCGAAACAAGCGAAGAACTGACCCTTCAACAGCAACAATTTATGAACGTCATCAGAGGGGGGATAGATAAAGTGGCGAGCATTGTCAACAACGCCACCCAGTCATTGGATCACGGAACAGACCCACTGAAGTTGGATGTTCAGCCGGTAGATATTTATGAGATCATTGCCAACGCAATTCAAGCGGCAGAATCAGCCTTTACCGGTTTTAAAAAATCAAAAATCACCACCGATATAGAACCTGATATCCCCCCCATTCAGGCCGATCCCGCCAAATTACAGCGAGCTTTTGAGAATTTGTTGACTAATGCCTGCCGCGCTACTGACCGGCGAGGGCAGATTTTGCTGCGCGCCTGGCTTCAGTCGGCAGGGCTGAACGGGCAGCAATCCCAGCATTTGATCGTTTCGCTCTCTGATAAAGGAAAACGGCTGGCAACAGACGCGCCAAAATGGATTTCAGACCAGGATGACGCTCAACCGCAGAATGAGGTGGATAAAATAGTTGACAGCGCCAGAACTAAATGTCAAGAGGTAAAAGAAATCATTGAAGCGCACGGCGGGCGGGTGTGGATTGAACCCTTAGAGGAAAACGGCGGCGTATTTCACATTGCGCTACCCATTTGAGCAGGTGAGAAAGTGAGAAAGTGGGCAGGGGAGCATTTTTCCACCTGCCCACCTGCTCACTTTTTCACCTGCCCAGATCAGAACCAATCGCCTGAATGAATGTAAAGCGGCTTAAGGGCCATTGCTTTGCCCAGCCAGGCTGCCGATTCGTCGTCGGCTTTTAGTTTGCCTAGCTTACGGGCGGTCTCTGGCGAAAGGTAGCCGCAGAAGATTTGAGAGAAAGTAGCAATATCGCTCTCGATCTGGGGGGGTTGCGCGTCAACAGGCAGGGTGTCTGGCCGGCCATCTACAATGCGAAAGTTGACCAATTGACTATTGGACGGAATATGGGGATCGTGAATTTTGAGGATGCGATTGCCCATCATATTTTGCGGATAAAAACGAGAAGTCAAGGCTTCTGTCAGGTCAATGATGCGCAGCATAAAGCTGGCGGTGGCGTGGTAAATATCATTGAATATCCAGCCTCTATTGCCGCCGTGACGGTCGGTGGGAACCTTCAACAAATGAAAAATCGGATCCTCGGGCGGGGCGACGTATTCAATGGTCTGGATATTGGGTTGCGCGGCTATAAATCCCCATAGCCCGCGATAAGCGGCATCGTCTGAGACAAGCATTTCGTCAACGCGCAATGTATTCTTTTCGCCAAGGGTGTACTTTAAGTAGCCTTCCACGCCATCGGCGTCGTAAACCACAATGTGTTTGTCACCGCTGCGATATTTTTTGCTCACCAGATGATCCCACCAACTGTTGGCGCGGCTCAATCGCCCGTCGTTCTGGCTTAGTTCTCCCCCGCGATAGATGGATCGAATTGTGGGCAGGTCTTCCATTTCAAAGGGGCGCACGGCTTCTGCTTCCGCAAAGGGGGGCAGGTTTTTTGCTTCGATGTTATAGGCGCGCCAGTTAGCGGCGGCGGCGTAAGAAAATTGCTGGTAGAGGTCATGCGAAGCGGGGAAGAGCGCTGAAACGGCCGCGCCTTCCTGCGCCATTCTGTTCAGCAAGGTTTCCATCATCGCTTTGAAGACCCCTTTGCGCCGGTGATCCGGGTGAGTCACAACCCCGCCTACAGCGCCCATTTGCACGGGAACGCCGCTGAGCCACATTTGCGTGGGAAAAGCGCAAGCCGTCCCTACTGTTTCCCCATCAAGATCGGCCACCACAATATGGCGATAATTATAACGCGGATTGCTTTCTACATAAGTTCGCGCTTCAATTTCATTCCCTCCAAAAGCAAGCGCGCGCAAACGGGCAACGGTATCCAGATCGCTTATTTTCGCCGGTTTAACGATAATTTCTGCGTTCATTGGTCTCTCCTCAACAGTTCAACTGCGTCTTTGGGCGTTTTGGCTACTTGAATCAGGTTAATGTATTTCGGCGCAACATACTCTGTCGAAATAAAAGCGTTGAGCGCGCGCGCCCACAATCCACCAACGGCAATGAGGGGGCGCGGTGAAATTTCGCCCACTTGCATAAAACTCCACATAAGCGCCAATTCAGAAAGCGTGCCAATGCCGCCGGGCATCACTACGGCGCCGTCAGATTGCGTTACCAGATGGCTCAGGCGCTCTTGCAGCGTGTTGAATTTGATTTCTTCCGCCACCCACTCATTGGCCGGCATAGGACGAAATGCTTCAATTTGACGGCAAGTTACGCCAATAACGCGCCCGCCGGCTTCGCTGGCGCCTTTGCTGGCGGCTTCCATTACGCCGCTGTAGCCGCCCGTTTGCACGGTGTAGCCCGCTTCGGCCAGTAAAGCGCCCATTTGTCTGGACAATTCGTAATCGGCGGAATCCGGTTTAGGCATACTGCTGCCAAAAACGCTGATGATAGGCATAAAACTTTCTCCCAAATTAATAGACGAATGACGAACGACGAACGACGAATGACGAATGACGAATGACGAATGCACTTGTTCCCAAACTCTGTTTGGGAACGAGGACAATTCACCATTTACCATTTACCATTTACCATTTATCATTTATCATTTATCATTTATCATTTACCATTTACCATTTACCATTTACCATTTATCATTTACCATTTACCATTTACCATTTATCATTTACCATTTACCATTTACCATTCATTATACATTTCTGGGATAAGACCCCAGTACGCGCAAATAGCTGGTAGTTTCTTGCAGGTTATTCAAGGCGTTGTGGCAATGCGATTGATGTTGGCTGCCGATGAAATCCAGATAGAAAAAATATTGCCAGCGTTTCCCCTGCAAAGGCCGCGATTCGATTTTTGTCAGGTCAATGTCTCGCAGGGCAAAAACGGCCATACTTTTGAAGAGCGCGCCCGGCGCATTATCCATTGCATAGACAATAGAGGTTTTGGCTTCCCCTTCCGGCTCAATCGCTTCGCGGCTGATGATCAGGAAGCGGGTATAGTTTTCCGGGTTGTCCTCAAAATCGGGGTGGATGATGTCCATTTTGTAAATTTCGGCAGCCCGCCGGCTGGCGATGGCGGCGGCGTTAGTCATTGCTTCTTCACGCAGCATTTTGGCGCTGCCTGCGGTGTCATACGCGCTAACGCGCTCAACATGGGGAAAGTGTCGGGTGATAGAGCCTTCGCACTGCGCCAATCCCTGCGGGTGAGAGCATATACGTTTTATCTGCTCCGCTTTTACGCCTGGCAAAACCATCAACTGGTGCGCTATCCGCAGTTGAACTTCGCCAACAATGCTCAGATTGTAGCGCAAAAGCAAATCATAATTGCGATGAATACTCCCCGCCAGCGAATTTTCTACCGGAATAATGCCGCTTTCTACCTGCCCGGACGTAACCCGCTCAAAAATATCTTCAAATGATTCACAGGGGACAGGTTCAATGTTTGGGCCGAAGTATTCAACGGCGGCGGCTTCGCTGTACGCGCCGCGTTCTCCCTGAAAAGCTACTTTTTGAAGCATACTTATCCAATCTCTATAATTTTATACGGGTAAATATTGTTGACCAAAGTCCGCCGGTACCACGTTTCCGTCCGTTCATGGGGGCGGTAAACGTGTTTGTGACCGTGAACCAGCAGCTTGGGCTTGAAAACGCGCATTAGCCACAAAAAAGCGGCAAAGCCCGTGTGAACGTGATCGCTGCCGTTATGAATGTTCAAGGGGGGAGAATGAGCGACCAATACGTCCAGAGCGCGGCCTTTGGCGCGTAAATTATAAAAGAGACGGGGCGCTAACTGAAAGACCTTTAGCCACATTTCAAAATCGGTGTGCTGGTAGGAACCCTCTTTTTTATAGCGAATTGAACCTTGCAGCCCGGCAATCAGCAACCCGTTGACTTCCACAATGCGTCCGTCTAAATTGCAGCCCCCGCGCGGCCCGCCGATGCTGTCTCCCAAAGGAAGATACTCTTCCTCAGAATCGTGGTTGCCGTGTACGTAGTACAGCGGCACATTCAACATACTCTGCAAGTATTCCAGGTAGTAATAGGGTAAATCTCCGCTGCCCAGAACAATATCAACATCTTTGGCAATGCTTGTCACCATTGAACTGTACAGGCGATCAACCACTTTATCGCTAACACAAAGCGCCCTCAAGCAAACTCCTCTGGAAGTAGCTATCAGCTATCAGCGACAAAGCTAAAAGCTGATAGCTGTTTAATGGTACAAGTTCAGTAAAACCGGTGATATGGCAAGAACACTACAGTGAATTGCCGAAACTAACGAATAAAACCTGGCCCATTCGTTCCCTTCGGCAAGCTCAGGACAGGCCTTTCATCCATTCGCTGTAGTGTTTTGGACGGCTTCACTGAACCTGTACGTTTAATGAACATTCCTTAAATTTTTACACCCGCTTAAATATACCATAGCAAGGACAAAGCGCAAACCAATGAATAATGAAAAATGAATAGTGAAAAATGAATAACTGTTCATTCTTCACTATTCATTCTTCATTGATTTTTTACTCACTGCGTGGCATAATCCCCCCTATGATTCGATACGCCACCTTGTTTATTGTTTTCACATTGGGACTGGTCTTGATGGCCTGTCAACCCGAAGATTCTACGCCGCTTGCCAACGCGCCAAGCGCTGCCCCGTCGCCAACGCTTACTGCCACGCCGACCCTAATTACGGTCAAACTGGTCACGCCCACAGCGGTAAGCAAAACGCCCACACCCACGCCGCTTCCCCCCAGCGCCACGCCGGAGCCAACGCCCACGCCCACCAATACGCCTCTCCCCTCCCTGCGACGCAGCAACGCTCACCGCGCCTTTCACAACGGCGATTACCTGCGCGCTCAGGAAGACTTCAACGCCCTGTTCAGCGACCCCGGCGCTGCCGCCGACGATCATCGGCAGGCGCTCTATTGGCGCGGGCGCAGCGAATTGGCGCTGAATCGCCCCAACGCCGCTGCCGACACCTTCGCCCAATTCCTGAAACAATACCCGGACGACGAGCTGACTCGCCCGGCCCACTTCAATCGCGCGCTGGCTTTGGAAGCAACAGGCCGCTACACCCCAAGCATCGCGGCCTACCAGTTCAGCCTGCTGCCCGATGACGACCCCCTGGCCGACTATATCTACCAGCGAATGGGCGACCTGGCGCTGAACTTTGACGATTACCCTGCCGCCCAGAAATGGTATCAGGCCGCGCTAAACGCCACCGATGACATTGGGTTTCAGGTTTCTTTGCGTGAAGGAATTGCCAAAGCCTGGTTGGGGCAAAAGAAATTCAACGAGGCCATTAGCCAGTATCAGGATATTTTAGGCAGCGCCAAAATTCCGGCCTATCGCGCCAAGATCAACCGGCTAATTGGCGAAGCTTATTTCCAGGCTGATGACCTGGACGCTGCCGAAGCGCAATGGCAGCAGACTCTTGACCAATACCCGGAAACCTTTGACGCCTACCTGTCGCTGGCGCAGATGGTTGGCGCCGGGATGATGGTGGATGATTTTCAGCGCGGTTACATTGACTATCACGGCGGTAGCGCCTACCAACCCGCCGTTGAAGCAATGGATCGCTTTTTGGCATCCAATCCCAAAAATAACGCCGATCAGGCTTTGTGGATTTCCGCCTTATCTCAGCGCGCTCTTGGTAATTATCAAGATGCCATTGTTCGTTTTGACAAACTCATTGCCAACTATCCGGACAGCCCCCTGTTGGCAGAAGCGCATATCCAACGGGCGCGCACCTTTGGCTGGGAGGGACAGGTTGAGCAGGCGGTCAAAAATTATCGCGACTTTGCCGCCCAAAACCCGGAGCATCCCCTTAGTCAGGAAGCCCTTTACAAAGCCGCCCTCATTGAATTTCAAGACGATCAATTCGAGACGGCCTACAAAAACTTCCGCCGTTTTGCCGACAGTCATCCCCTGAGCCGCTACGCCGACGACGCGCGTTACCGGGGTGGATTGGCCGCCTTTCAACTGGGGGAATACGCCGCAGCCGAAGCGGAATGGGCCGCGTTACTGCAAGACTATCCCGCCGGAGACTTTGGCCGCGCCGCCAGCTATTGGCAAGCCAAAACCCTGCTGCTGATGGATGGTCAGGAAGAGCAGGCCAAAACCTTGCTGCAACAACTAAGCGAGCAACCTTTCAACTACTACGGTCTGCGCGCCCGCGATTTGCTTGATGACCGCCGCCTGGCGACTAACGCGCTTCTTGACCTGGCTCCCCCCACCCCCGCTGAACAAATAGAAGCCGAAAACTGGCTGGCTCACTGGTTGGGCTTGAGCCAAAGCGCCCATCTCAGCGATCTGGACAAACAAATTCTGGGCGATCC
>DUEH01000117.1 GCA_011192195.1 Chloroflexota bacterium
GGCCCAGCGCTTCGGCGCGGGTGCGGTCATCCTCGGCCTGACAAATATCGGGCAGCCAATTGTTGAGCAGGGTGCGGTAAAAACCGGCGCGGTTTAGCTTGCCCACAATGTAATCCAGGGCAAAGCGGCCGGCTTTGTCTTTTTGTTTGGCGCGGCGCAGGGCGTGGTGTACGGTCATCGCCTGGGGCAGGGTGCGGCGCTCGTTTTTAAAGAGGTAGCGCTGGTACTGCGCGGCGATCTGGAAAAGGGGGGCGGGGGGGCGGGCGGCGTTTTTGGCCAGCCAATCGCTGACCAAGGGGTGTATCTGGTATTCAATGGCCTGCCAGCGGGCATTATAGTGGCTTTCTACCAGCGAAACGGCGGTCAGGCGTTCCAGCGCGTTGACCGCTGACGGCTGACCGCTGACCGCTGACGGCTGACCGCTGATCGCTGACGGCTGACCGCTGACCGCTGACAGCTGACCGCTGACCGCCGTTTGCGCCAGTTTGAAAATCCCCTCTTCTGGAACCGGGGTGTGGTAAACGGGCAGGCGTTCCAGCAGGGCGCGGGCATCCGGGGGCAGGTGGGCTATGATTTGGGCCAGGGCCATATCGTTTTGGCTTTCGGCGGCGGCTCCGGCCAGGGCGTTTAAAAAGGCGTCTTCTTCGGCGGCGTCCATTTCGGCTATGGCGGCGGCAAAAAAGGTCAGTCCCCGTCCGTTGCCGTGCAGGGTGCGGTACACTTTTCTCAGCCGGTCCCGGTTTTGCAAAAAGGCGGGGGCCAGGTTTTGGCGGCGGGCCATTTGCAAAAAGTCTCCGTAGTTGGGGTGGCGCAGTTCGTGGTGATCGCCGGCGGGCCAGCCGTCCCATTTCCAGCGGGAGGTGAGGAGGATGATGAGGCCCGGCTCGCTCAGGTTTTGGGCGGCGCGCAGCCAGGCGTTTACGCGGGCATCGGTCAGTTCAAGCGTGTCCGGGTCTTGCAGGGTTTCCAGGTTGTCAAAAAAGAGAATCGCTTGGCCCCGGTATTGGGCCAGCAAAAAGCGGAGGAGGATGGCGGCAATTTTGGCCTCGTCGCCGGCGTAGCGGGCGCGCAGCCGGTCGTACTTGTCGGCGTTTTCCGCGCTCAGGCGCAGTTCCAGATCAAAGATAAAATCGTCCCAGCTATTTTCGGGGCGGGCGGCCCAGGCCAATACCGGGTAACCTTCTTTGGCCAAATCCAGGGCCAGCTTGCCGGCCAGGGCGGTCTTTCCCTGCCCGCCGGGGCCGGTGATGAGCAGTTGGCGCAGCTTGCCGCGCCGGTAGCGACTTTTTAGGGCGCGTAATTCGTTGCGGCGGCCAATGAACTGGGGCGGCAGGGTGACGCCGTTCAGGGTTTGGCTGAGGGCGCGGTATTTCGGGGGCCGCGGCTCAAACGCCCAGTCAATCAGGGGGCGGCTCGGGTCCGGGGAGAGGAGCATGGGCAGGGGCCATTGGCCCAGGCTCAACTCGGCCAGGTGACGGGCAACGCCGTCCCGGCGCAGGGTCGTCTCGTTGGCCAGGGGTCTGGTGATGGCCTGCCGCGCTTCTTGCAAGGCCACGTCGGGGCGTTCTTGCCGGGCGGCCAGAGCGTCAACCAGGGCGCGGGCAAATTGAATGCCGGCCGCGTCCAGAATAGATTCGCGCATCCCAATCACGTGGGGAACGCCCAGTTGGCTCAATTGGCGGGTCAGGCCCACGTTCAGCGCGTCAGACACCGTCTTGCCGGACTCGCAGGCGGAGAGGACAATAAGCTGCGCGGTAGAGCCTACAAAAGCCTGGGCAATCGTTTGGTCGCGGACGCTGCGGGTGCGGCCGTATTCGTCTTCAAAAGCGAAGGCGGCGTAGGGCGGTTCCTTCTGGAGGGGCTGGTGGTGAAATTTGCCGTGTCCGCTCAAAAAGACCAGGTGGGGCTGGAAGGTTCGCAGATATTCCCGCAAGGTTGTCAGGCGGCCGTCGTCCGGCATTTCAAGCTGCACCAGTCCCTCGGCAATCCAGGGAGTGAGGGCGTCTTGCACCTGAGCCTGCTCATCTTCCACATTCAGCCGCGATTTTTCGGGGTCAACATCGTCGGGCAGGCTGGTGAAGAGCAGGACGCGCAGGGGGCCTTTTTCCGGCGTATCTGGAGACTCATCCGGCGGCGCAACCCGGCGGCTCAGGGTGAAGGCGGGGCTGCGCCCCAAAAAGCCGTGGTCGGGATGGCGCAGGGTTTCCCAGGGCAATTGCAGCAGGGCGGGGTCGTCGCTTTCAATGATGATGGGCAAAATTTGCCGGCCGGCGGTTTTGTGGGCGGCGGCAAAAGAGGCGTCCAGATTGAGGACGTTCCACAGGCCACGGCCCATAATTTGCAGGTCTTCTTCGGTGACCAGTTTCTGAAAGGCGTATTTTTGGGCCAGAGTGACGCTGTTTCGCCTGAGCTGCCGGTGGGCGGTCAGCAGGTTGGCGGGGGGATGGATGATGAAGGGCTTGGGGTGTACGTTAGCGGGCACAGGATCTCCAGTTCAAAATGTAAAATTCAAAATGTAAAGTAGACTTTAGGGGTATGAACGTTTACTACCGTTTTATTATAACGCAGGACATACGATTTGGCGATATTTTTCACCATCCTGAAAGATGAGAGCTTTCGGGATGGTTTGTAACGGTCTGAATTGCGCTAAACACCGCCCCCGCCTTTGGCTCTGTCAGCCCCGCGCCATTTGTTATCTTCACTGGCTGGAAAGGATCAAAGGCTTCATAAACTTGATGAGCGTTCTTGCCGCCGATAAGCGCGTAACCGGCGCGAAACTGTCCGCGCAAATCCACCTGCCCGCCAATGGAACGCAGCGCGGCAACGGCTTCTTCGGTGAGGGCGGCGCTGGCTTCGTCTTTTACGGCAATGGCAATCAGCGCGTCATCCGGCGCGGCGGCGATGAACTTTGCCAGCGCGCGGCTGGCGGCGGGGTCGGCGTGGGCGTCGAAGGCGGCGGCGTCAATCAGGTTTCCGCCCATTCCAATCACCGCCACGTTAAAACCGCGTTGGTTGGGCGATACGTCTACCCCGCCCAGATAAATATGCCCCAAATTGCCCGCTTCTTCGCCGGCGCTGATAACGGTTATCTGCGGGTAGGGGTTGGGGGCAATGTTGGCGTTCAGCGCGTCAAAATGAAAGCGAAGGTCATTCAGCCCGGCGCTCAGGGCCTCGGCGGGGATAGCCAGAGTCAGGTCACGCCATTCTCCGTTCAACGCAAGCGGCTTCGATTTCCAGCCCTTCATTTCTACCCACATCTTGCCGGACGCTTTTGGCGCGTCTTCGTCTGTCCAGAGGCGAACGGTGAGGTGCAGCGTTTGCGCCTTGCCGTTCAGCGGAACCAGCAAGCGCGTTTCTTTGCGCTGGGCGATGATTTGCCCTCCGGCGGGAACGCCCCACCCTTCGCCAAAATATAGCGGCGTCAAGGGCGATTGCAACAGCGTCACTTCGTTGGGCAAGGGCGGCAGATTGACGCGGTAGAGCGTCAGTTCCGGCGATTGGCGCAGTTTTTCTACGGGCAAAACAGCTTCGATGTAGGGGATGGTTGCCGCCGGATCGTTCAAATAGCTTGGCTCTTCCGGTCGAACGACGATATATTTGACGTTGAAGAAGCGCAGCGCATCGGCGGCAATGGCTGCATCCGCTTCCCACTGCTCCGGCGGCAGCGAGTGTCCCGTCTCCAAAATTCGCAGACTGCTGAGTACCGGCGCGTCGGTAAAATATTGAAATTTGAACTCCGGGTTGCGACTGGTATTGCCTTGCAGCATCGGCTTTTGATGTTCGCTTTGGTAGAACTGTCCAAACATAAAGCCGGTGGTGTAGGCTCCGCTAATGCGAAATCCATTTCGCCAGGCAAAGGGAATGTCCAGCACCGCAAAATCGTCTTCATCTTGAGCGATAATCTGATACGCTTCCGGGACGGTCATATTGGATTGCGGCAGAGGAACGGAGAGATGCTCGAAGAGGAAGAGAGCGGCGATCAGGAGGGGGAGCAGGTGAGCGGGTGAGCGGGTGAGCGGGTGCGCAGACAACCCACCTGCCCACCTGCTCCCCCTCTCACCTGCCCGCTTGACGCCCATTGCCGCCAGCGGCGCCAGCGAAAGCAGCAGCATCACGCTGTACCGGCTGGGGTAGCGATTGCCTTTGAAGAAGGGAAGGCGCTGCAAAATGATAAAGGGGCCGGGGATGTGCGTGTTGTGACCGTTGAAAATAATTTCAGGCCCTAAACTAAGCCATCCAAAAATAAAACTGGCAATGAACCAGAACCAGGCCATTCTACCGCGCCGATTGGCCCATAATCCCAAACTCGCCAGCGCCAGCAGGGTGTATCCCAAATAGATATGCTGTCCTTTGGCATAGTTGCTAATGCCGGTCTGAGCCACCAGCCCGCCAAAAAGCGGGTGGCGCATTGTGGGGATGAAGAAGCCCAACAAATCCGCGCTAAAGGCGTCGGCAAATCCGCCGCCGACTACCAGGAAATCGCCTTCCTTCAACATATCGGGCAGCATTGCCGCCAGAATGGGGCTGATGCCAATGAGAAAGACGAGCGCCATGATGAGCAGGTGGGCAGGTGGGCCGGTGAGCGGGTGAGCGGGTGAGCGGGTGAGATGCTGCGGATTAAACCTCTCCTTGTCCCCTTGTCTCCTTGTCTCCTTGTCTCCTTGTCTCCTGCTCAAGTTGATGACGAACCAGTAGACACAGTAGAGGGCCATGAAAATCAGTAGAAAAGAGGCGTAGGTCATCTCTGTCCAGGCTTGCAGGGTGAGAAAAAGGGCGCTTAAGGCCGCCCAGCGCCAATTGCGCGGCTGGCGCATCGCTTTGATGAAAAAGAGAATAGAAAAGGGTATCCAGTGCGCGCTGGCAATGTTGAATTGTCCCAGGGCAGCGTAAAAGAGTTTACTGGAAGCGAAGGCGTAGATCAAACCGGCAAAGACAAATGACGAAAGACGAATGACGAATGACGAATTTTTTTTGCGCGTTCCCCCACTCCCCCACTGGTGATGAAACCGCTTCGCATCCCCCACTCCCTCTCCCAGATAGCGTGTTAATAGAAAAACGCCGTAGCCGCCGATGGTAAAGCTGAACCAGAGATGCAAATTACTGGCGGCAATCACGCCGAAATTTAGCAGCAGGGGCAGAGCGGTCAGCGCGTTCAGCGTTGTCAGCGTGTAAAAGGCCAGATTGATGCCGATGGGGTAGAACATAAAGTTGGAGAAGAGGGGGGTTTGCGGCTGGTTCAGCAGGCTGTATTTGATCCACCACAAATTCCAGGCAATGGCCGGGTCATCGCCGCCATCGCCGGGGAGGTGCGCGTCAAAGCGCGCAGCAGTGGGCCAGGTGAGCAGTATTGCCAGCGCCAGATAGCCCAGCAGGACGATCAGGTGTAGTTTCCAGATATTTTTGACAGTTGGGGGTGGATTATTTTTCACAGGGTTGTATCCTGCAATGTAAAATTCAAGGCTCGTGCTAACGAAGCCGAAGTATGTAAAGTGTAAAATGAGGTGGTGGTAGATATGTCACTTACGCTTGAGGGGGAATTTTACAGCAAAGCGGCTGAGAACGCTAAAGATGAATGACGAGCGACGAATGACGAATGATTTTTCGTTCTAACGCAGAGCGTGGAAACGAGGAGAATTTATTCGTAATTCGTAATTCGTAACTTATTTAATGCCGGAGTGAATGAAGCTTTGAATGAAGCGTCGCTGGAAAACGAGGAAGGCGACCAGCAGCACGCCGACAACAATCAGCGTGGCCGCCGCCAGCAGCGACCACCGCGCGCCGATTTCGCCCAGTTGGGTGAAGCGAACCAGCCCAACAGTCAGGGGGCGGCTGGCATCGCTGTTGGTAACAACCAGGGGCCATAAAAATTCGTTCCAGTGCCAGGCCGTAGAAGAGAGTCCAAAGGCTATCAGCGCGGGAATTGAAGGGGGAAGGTAGA
>DUEH01000118.1 GCA_011192195.1 Chloroflexota bacterium
CCGTCACGTCCGGCGGCTGGGGCTATCTGGTGGGCGACGAAGGGAGCGCCTTTGACATTGGGCGCAGCGGCATGGCCGCCGCTTTGAGAGCTTATGAGGGCCGCGGCCCCGCCACCATTTTGCAAGAACGCATACTGTCTTATTTGAACTTGACCGCCATCGAGGAGATTCGCTACGCCGTCTATAGATCTGCCGACAGCGACAACAAGACCGCTATCTCTAACTTTGCGCCGCTTGTGGCTCAGGCGGCGGACGAAGGAGACGCGGTTTCGCAACACATTCTCCGCCGCGCCGGGAGCGAAATCGGGCTGAATATCGTATCGGTGGCGCAAAGGTTGGGGTTATGCAACCAGGTCTTTGAGACGGAGCTGATCGGCGGCGTCTTCAAGGCGGGCGACCTTGTCATCAACTCCCTGCGCGATGTTGTTCTAAAAACCGCGTCAAAGGCTGAAATTTTCGTCAGCAATACCCCGCCCGCGCTGGGTGCGGCGCGTCTGGCGCTGCGCGCGCTCAAAAGCGATGATGCAGTTTGATATTGTTGCCCAATTTATGCAGTCTGGGGTGAATGCAGTCTTTCCGGCGGCAGTTTTGTCAGTCAAGCAGGGCGGCGAAACCATCTTTCACCGCGCCTATGGCTATCTCGATCCCGAAACGCGCCGCCTGCCTGCCCAACTCAACACCCTGTTCGATCTGGCTTCGCTGACCAAGCTTTTCACCGCCACAGCCTTTATGACTCTGGTAGACGCCGAAAAAGTGACGCTGCAAACGCCAGTCGCCGATGTTCTGCCTCAATTTGCCGGGCGCCGCCCCATTTCAGCAACCGAAGACCCGCTGACAAAAACGCCTGTTCCCCCCGACCCCGAATTTGCCGGACAAATGGTGAACGCCGCCGACGTGACCTTTCAGCATCTACTCACCCACACCTCCGGTTTAGCCGCCTGGCGCAGCCTCTACAAAACCTTAGCCGACAAAGCGCCCGTTCCGCTGCCAACGGAAGTCACGCCGGAAAAGCGACGGGCGCGCATCGCCCCTATTTACGGCGACTACGGCTTTGCCTATCCCCCCGGCGCAAAAATGATTTACAGCGATTTGGGCTTCATTCTGCTGGGCGAAGCGGTCGCTCAACTGATGGGAATGCCATTAGACGCCTGTATCCGGCAAGCAGTCTTACAGCCGCTCGGCTCGAATGCGGTTTTCAATCCTCTAAGAAACGCCTTTCCTGTCGAAACCATCGCCCCAACCGAAATATGCGCCTGGCGAAAACGCCGCTGCCTGGGCGAAGTTCACGACGAAAATGCCGCCAGCCTGAAAGGCGTCGCCGGGAACGCCGGACTTTTTGGACCCGCCGAAACTGTAGCGGCGCTGGGCGCACTATTCTTGAACGGCGGGGCTTATCGAGAAAAACGCATCCTCAGCCCGGAAAGCGCCATCCAAATGACGCGCCTTCAAGTGAATTCTGACGACAACCCGCGCGGGCTGGGCTGGCAGTTACGCCCCCAAATCGGCGCTTCCTGCGGCAACTATTTCAACCCCGCCAGCTTCGGGCATACCGGCTTTACCGGAACCTCGCTGTGGGTTGACCCTGAACGCCAACTGGTTGCGGCTTTGTTGACCAATCGCGTCTACTATGGACGCAATCCGGCGGGCATCAGCGAGTTTCGACCGCGGCTGCACAACGCTATCATAAGGAGAGGAAGATGAAACACGAACCCATCACCGCCACTGAAAAACGCAATCCCCGCACTGCCGCCATTGACACCCTCTCAGCGCTGGAGATTATAACGCTCATCAATGATGAAGACGCCAAAGTTGCGGCGGCAGTAAAACAAGAACTGCCCCACATTGCCCGCGCCGTTGATGTAATTGTGGCGCGGCTAAAACGAGGGGGGCGGTTGCTTTACTTTGGCGCGGGAACCAGTGGGCGTATGGGCGTGCTGGACGCCTCGGAAATTCCTCCCACCTACAACACGCCGCCAGAGATGGTGCAAGGCTTCATTGCCGGAGGAGAAAACGCCCTGCGCCAATCCGCCGAAGCAGCGGAAGACGACGCTAAAGCCGGGGCGGCGCTGGTTCAATCGCTCAAGGTAGAGAAAAACGATGCGGTAGTTGGCATTGCCGCCAGCGGCAACACGCCCTGGGCTTTGGGCGTTATCGCCGAAGCAAAAGCGCGGGGCGCGGCAACCATCGGGTTAAGCTGCAACCCCGGTTCCAAACTGACGCAAGCCGCCGACATTGTAATTGCCCCGGTAGTAGGGCCGGAAGTCATCGCCGGTTCCAGCCGCATGAAAGCGGGTACGGCGCAAAAAATGGCGCTGAATATGCTCTCTACCGCTTCGATGGTGCAATTGGGGAAAGTGTACGGTAATTTGATGGTGGATGTTCGCCCCACCAACGCCAAACTACGCCGGCGCGCCCGGCGCATTTTGCAGGAAGCCGCCGATGTAGACGCCAAAACCGCCCGTCAAACGCTGGAAGCAACCGGCTATCAGGTGAAACCGGCGCTGGTAATGCTGCTAACCGGCGCATCATTTGAAAACGCCCAACAATTGCTTGACCGGAACGATGGTTCGGTGAGACAGGCGACAGACAGCAAATCCTCATAACACGTCTCGTAATTATTCACCCCCCTCCCAGCGGGACGCGAAGCGGTTTCTTCACCAGAGGCCGGGGGAGGGTGAAAAGCTGGTTGGCGGACGGAGTTACGCTAAAACCAACATATTGCAGTTGAACAGCCAAAAGCGCGAGGTTAAAACCGTCGCGCTAAAAGAGCAAAGCCCTATCGGGCTGAGTTTAGCCCGATAGGGCTTTGTTCTTTTAGCGCGGTGGCTTTAGCCCCGCGCTTTTTACCTTGTCCCTGACGAAATGATGTGTTACCTTAGTAGCGTTGAGTAGCGTTGAGGAGCAAGGGTTGTCATTGCGAGGGAACGCAGCGGACGAAGCAATCCCCACATTACAGGCCAGAGATTGCTTCGCTGCGCTCGCAATGACATGGAAATTGAACCAATCTGAAAACGCCACTCCTGAACAAGCAGGCTGAGATACACCAAGATCAAAAAAGAGACCCCAATGGCCGAACCTGTAACCCGCCAGGAATTGCTCAACATCATCGAAAACGCCGCCCGCGAGGGATGGACAGAACTCAACTTATCCGGGAGAGCCATTACTGAACTGCCGCCCGAAATCGGCCAACTCTCCAACCTGCAAGAGCTTGGCCTCGACAACAACCCCCTCAACCCCGCCCTGCAAAGCGCCTACAATGCCGGGCTGGATGAAGTACTGGCTTACCTGCGCAGCCTGGAAGAAGAAGCCGAGCCGCTCTACGAAGCCAGGCTGATGCTGGTTGGCGAGGGGGCGGTGGGCAAAACCACCCTGCTCAGAGCATTGACCGGTCAAGACCCCCAAAAAGACAAAAAGACCACCCACGGCGTCAGCATTGATATTCAAGCCCTGCGCCTGCCCCACCTGACCCTGCCCAAGACCGAGATTCAATTCAACTGCCGGGATTTTGGCGGGCAGGAAGTGTATCGCGCCACGCACCAATTCTTTTTCAGCCGCCGGGCCATCTACCTGCTGCTGTGGGAACCGCGCGGGGGCGTACAGCAGCAGGGCCAGGTGGAGGAATGGCTAAAGCTGATCCGGCTGCGGGTGGGTAACGAGGCCCGCGTCATCATTGTCTCCACCCACGCCAAAACCGGAGAGCGCATTGCCCGCATCGATGAGCCGGTCTTTCGGCGGAACTTTGGCGAGATGATCGTCGCCTTTCAAGAGGTGGACAGTCTGGTTGATGATGAAGCGAGCGGCGATAAATTTGGCGTGGCCGAACTCAAGTGGGTCATCGCCGAAGCCGCCCAGAAGTTGGATCAGGTGGGGATAGATTTCAATCAAAATTGGAAGGCCGCCCGCGATGAATTGCTGGAACTGGGCCAAAGCGAAGCCCGCATCAGCTACAGCCGTTTCGTCGCCGTATGCCGGGAACACACCCTGGGTACCCTCGCCGCCCGCACCCTGATGCACGATCGAAGATAATCGGGCGCAGCTAGAGCGCATTGAAACAAAAGTGGATGAAGTTCTGACAGGGGTCAGCGGGCTGGAAAGTCGTCTCGCCAACGTTTTCTGGGGGTAACCGTTCACCCCCCTCCAACCTCCCCCCGAAATCAAGGGGAGGCTTTTAAACTTCCCCCCGTCAACGGGGGGAGAGCCTGCCCCGCTTTATCGGGCATTGAGGGGGGTAGGGGTGAACGATTACGTTCAGCACAGGTTTACGATTGATTTTGGTGAGCAGTCTTAATCGTCAATCGTAAATCTGAAATCGTAAATTGACCGGACGCACTTGCAACACAATCTTGCCGATATTCCTGTTCTCAGCCATCCGCTGCTGCGCTTCATTGGCCTGCTCGATGGGATAAAGCGAATCGATCACGGGTTGAATGAGGCCGCTTTCCAACAGAGGCCAGAAGCGGGTCATAAACGCCTCTTTAATTGCTGCCTTTTCAGCCAGCGAGCGACTCCGCAACACAGAGCCTGTCAGTCTCAAGCGCCTGCCCACCAGAGCGCCCAAATCAATCTCCGCTTTAGCCCCGCTCAACAAGGCAATAAACACCAGCCGACCACGCAGCCCAAGTAAGCCCACGTTGCGTTTTAGATAGTTCGCGCCCACCATATCAAGAATAACATCTACGCCCGCGCCGCCGGTGTGCGCCTTAATGATTTCGGCAAAATCCTCCTGCTTGTAGTTGATTGCCAATTTTGCGCCTAGCTCAAGGCAGTAAGCGGTCTTCTCGTCCGTCCCGGCGGTAACGTAAACCGGATTACCTGCCTCTTTCAGCAGTTGAATAGCCGCCGTGCCTACGCCGCTGGCCCCGCCGTGAAGCAGAACCCTTTCGCCCGCCTTCAAATTGGCCTCCATAAAAAGGTTGAGGAAGGCGGTGTAAAAGACTTCCGGCATCGCTGCGGCCTGGGCATAAGACCAATCGGCGGGAATGGGCATAAGCATCTGCTGCGGCGCAGCGACCTGTTCGGCGTAACCGCCGCCGGGCAGTAAAGCGCAGACGCGATCACCCACCTGCCAGCCACTCACATTTTCCCCTACCGCCGAAATCTGTCCGGCCATTTCCAGCCCCAGAATATCAGACGCTCCCGACGGCGGCGGGTAATTCCCGGCCCGCTGCATCAAATCGGCGCGGTTAAGGGCGGTAGCGTGAATATCCACCAATACCTCATCATCGCTGTAGACCGGCGCAGGGACTTCCTGCCAGACCAGAGGGCGGCCTTTCTGTTTACTTTGCACAACAATTGCTTTCATTAGCTTCTCCTTCTACGGCAGCCTCAAAATTTGCGACAAGGTAGGCCGCTGTGTATCTTCCCCCCCCAATTTTAACATATCATCACGGGAAACGTCAACAAACAAAAATGGGTTCTTTGAGAAATTATGTGGTATCAGAGCAGAATTCACGGAATGATAGAATTAAAATTCTCACATTCTGCGAATTCTGCTCTGAAATAGGCCGGTCAAGCACGTTTTACATCCTGTTCACCACAAAAAACCTCAAAGACCCATAAAATACCCATAAATATAGAGAAAAAGATTAAAAACCCACACATTGCGAATCCTTAAAAGCAATGCTATACTCAAGCCTTATTTTGTCCGCCCTGGCGCGGACATCCCCCGGAGGTGTAAATGAAACATAAAAAAATCTATCATCTGGTGGTACTGGTGAAACAAGTACCCGACACCCACCACGTTACCGGCGACGTGATGAAAAAAGACGGCACAATGAATCGCGCCGCCTTGCCGGCTATCTTTAACCCGGAAGACCTGAACGCGCTGGAAATGGCGCTGCAAGTCAAAGATCGCTACGGCGCTAAAGTGACTGTGCTGACAATGGGGCCGCCCAAAGCCGCCGAAGCGCTGCGCGACTCCCTCTTTCGCGGGGCTGACCGCGTCATTTTGCTCACCGACCGCAAATTCGCCGGAGCTGATACGCTGGCAACTTCCTACGCCCTGCAAAAAGCCATCGAAAAAATCGGCGACTTTGATATGATCTTTGCCGGGCGACAGGCCATTGACGGCGA
>DUEH01000119.1 GCA_011192195.1 Chloroflexota bacterium
AAAGCGGCGTATCCCCCTTTATCCAGGATAATTTTTCCCAGAAGTAACATTTCTTCATCATCTTCAATCATCAAAACATATTTAGTCATAAATAATTGCCTTAAAATTCAGTTGTATGATTTTTCTCAAATAGAATGATACCATATTTTAAACTGCAAACATATAATCAATTAGTCCCACCCAAGCGACGCCAGATTGCCTGCCTGACCGATATAATTGGCCGGGCTTAACCTTAGCAAGCGTGTTTTATCGTCTTCAGGAACCGGTAATTCCTGAAGGAACTCAATTAATGCTGCCTGCGTAATCCGTTGTCCCCGAGAAATTGTCTTTAGTTGCTCATAAGAATTCTCTATCCCCGCTTTGCGCATAACTGTTTGCACCGCCTCTGTCAAAACTTCCCACGTGTTATCCAGGTCTGTTTGCAGCAGGTCTTCATTCACCAAAAGCTTGCCAATTCCCTTAAGCGTAGATTTTAGAGCCAGCAGCGAATACCCCACCGCCGTCCCCATATTTCTAATGACCGTCGAATCGGATAAATCCCGCTGCCAACGCGAAACAGGCAACTTATGCGCCATAAAGCTGAGTAAAGCGTTGGAAAGTCCCATATTCCCTTCGGAGTTTTCAAAATCTATGGGATTCACTTTGTGCGGCATGGTGGAAGAACCCACTTCACCGGCCACAAGCTGCTCTTTGAAATACCCCCTGGAAATATAAAGCCAGACATCGCGGTCAAAATCCAGGACAATGGTGTTGAAACGGATCATCGCCTGAAATAACTCTGCCATATAATCGTGCGATTCAATTTGCGTAGTCAGGGGGTTGTAGGTCAGCGCCAATTTGTCTTCCACAAAAGCTTGCGCAAACTGCGGCCAATCAACAGCGGGGTAGGCAAACTGATGCGCGTTGAAATTACCTGTTGCGCCGTTGATCTTGCCCAAATATTCCTGCGACTGTATTTGGCGCCACTGCCGTCTGAGCCGATGCCCAAAAACCGCCATCTCTTTGCCCACCGTCGTCGGCGAGGCGGGCTGTCCGTGCGTATGGGCCAGCATTGGCGTTGTTTTGTAACGCTGCGCCAGCGCGTCAATGGCGTCAATGGTCTGACGCGCCGCATCCAGCCAAATTTCTCCCACACCTTGCTTGAGCATTAAGGCGTGCGCCAGATTGTTAATGTCTTCCGAGGTGCAGGCAAAGTGGATAAATTCCGACAAAGATGCCAGTGATGTACCAGCCAATTTTTGCTTCAGGTAATATTCTACGGCTTTGACATCGTGATTGGTGATGCGTTCTATGGCTTTGACTTCAGCGGCTTCGATTTGGTTGAAGCGAGTGACGAGCGAGCGCAGGAAATTACTTTCAACAAGAGTCAGTGGACGCAATTCGGCAATGGCGGGCGCTTCAGACAGATCAATAAACCACTCCACTTCTACCAGCAGACGGTACTTGAGCAGCGCAAATTCAGAGAAGCAGGGGGACAGTTCCGCTACTTTTTGAGCGTAGCGACCATCAAGGGGGGATAAAGCCGTTAATGCAGACATAAGCTATAGCGCATCGGCAACCATCAAGCCGCCCAGGCCCACAATCACGCCCAGATGCAGCAGCCAGTTACCGGCAGTTAAAAAGCTCAGCGCGGGGATGAACTGGGCAATCAAGCTAATGACAACCAGAACAATTCCACTCCAGGGTAAAATGCCTTTCACTTCGGCTAATTTGTTCAAAAAATCTTTCATTTTTGTCAAGCCTCTCGATACGCTTCAAACACGCTCAACAAATGCTCAGGCACGCTGACCGTGAGATGAGCGCCAAATTCATCGTAAGTTTCAGTTTTAATAGTAGCTTGCTCATGCAGCAAGGAAACTAATTGACCGGCATCAAAGGGGATGCGCAGGGTCATATCAATCAGTTGCTCTTGTAAAAGCTGCTCAATGCGCTGAAGTAACTCACCTGTTCCCCGGCCTGTTTTGGCGCTGATGGGGATACTGTCGGCGTAGTCGGCCAGTTTATTTTGCAACTGGGTCAACTCTTCTTCCAGTACGTCTATTTTATTGAAAACGGTGATAATCGGGATGTCAGCGGCGTTCAGTTCGCGCAGCGTCTCTTCAACGGCGCGGGCGTGTTCCAGGGCATTGGGATGAGTGATGTCAAGCACGTGGAGCAGAACATCGGCTTCGGCAATTTCTTCCAAAGTGGCGCGAAAGGCGACCACCAACCGGGTGGGCAACTTTTGAATGAAGCCAACCGTGTCGCTAAAGAGGATTTCTTTGCCTTGAGGCAAAGTGATTTGGCGAGTAGTGGGGTCCAGAGTAGCAAAAAGTTGGTCGGCGACGTAAATGGACGCTTTATCGCTTTCAACGCGCTGCATCAAGGCGTTGAGCAAGGTGCTTTTTCCGGCGTTGGTGTAGCCAACAATAGCCACCACCAAAATATTTGACTGCCGACGCCGCGCCCGGTGTCTGGCTCTATGCGCGCGCACTTTTTCAAGCGTCTCTTTGAGATGCGCAATCTTTTTGTTGATTTCTCTACGGTCTACCTCTAGTTGCGTTTCACCGGGTCCGCGAACGCCAACGCCGCCCGTTGCGCCACCGGCCCTACCGCCCGCCTGCCGCGCCAGGTGCGTCCACATTCGCGTTAATCTGGGCAGGCGATATTCCAACTGCGCCAGTTCAACCTGCAGCTGACCTTCTCTGGTTTGAGCGTGCCGGGCAAAAATATCCAGAATCAAGGCGGTGCGATCCAGGACTTTGACATCCAGGGATTTTTCCAGGCCGCGCTGCTGCCGGGGGCTTAACTCATCGTCAAAGATGAACACATCAACCTGAAGTTCGTCTCGATACGCTTTTAATTCCTCTACCTTGCCTGAACCAATGAATGTGGCAGATTTAGGCTTGTTCAAGCGTTGAATAGTCCCCCCCACCACTTCAACGCCGGCGGTATCTGCCAACGCAGCTAACTCTTCCAGAGAATCCTCAATTGCCAGAAGCCCGTTCTGGTAGCGGTGCGCGCGCATTTCTACGCCAACTAAAAAACCTTGTTCCCTTTGCGTTTCTGTATAGTGATAACGATCAGAGTTTGTCATAATTTATATGATACATAGCTTTCAAGGCTTTGGAAAATCAAGCGGCAAAGGGTGGGGAAGCAGGTGGGGAAAAGCGATTTTGCCAATTGCGTCTACAGGCGGTATATTGCTTTATTGGAGGATATATGACACCCAAAAAGAAGATCAAACTTGTATACTCAACCCGCGCCAATGCGGAATTGGCAACCGGCAAAATCAATAAGCCAGCGCAAAAAAGCCTGCTGCCGCAGCAACAGACCATTCGTCTTCGCCTGGATAAAAAACGGCGACGGGGCAAGACCGTCACCCTTGCCAGTGGGTTTCAGCTAAACCCGAAAGATTTGAAATTGTTGAGCAAGCTGTTGAAGCAAAACTGCGGCGCAGGCGGAACCGCTAAAGCGGATGAAATTGAAATTCAGGGAGATCATCGGGACAAGATAAGGCAAAAGCTGCTTGCATTGAACTATAACGTCAAATGACTATCTCTACGCGCTTGCCGTTTCTTCACCGGCGCCAATCCTGTTGAGATGAAGATAGATCTCTTTCCGAGATTTTTCATAACGTCTTAACAATTGCTTATCGTTATCTCGCAGGGCGTTGATAGTGCGCTGAGAGCAAGCCGCGCAGCCCAATGCAGCCTTATAACTGCCCAGATCGCAATTCAAACAATCGCAGATCTTGATCATCATATGGCTAAAAGCCAGAGAATCTATATGAGTCTCCGGCAGCGTGGCAACATGATCTATCAATTCCTGCCACTGTTCGCCTTTTAATTTTTTCAAACCGCTAACTTTTGAATGTGGAAACAAAATTTCGCAATGGGAATACATAGCGCTAACATCCTTCTTTCATTATACAAAAAAACATGAAGCCCTACCCTCTGCTGCAACGGCGCGGCTTCAATAAAGTTATTCTACACACCTAAATTTTCTATGTCAAAAACTGGTTTCCCCATTTCACCCCCCCTTGATTTAAAGAGAGGGGAGAATGGGGGGAACGCCCCCCACGCCCCCCGGCCTGCGGCGCTTTTCTATTCATTTGAAACACCCCCCCTTGATTTCCTATTGACTTTTCAGGTATCCGGTTAATAATAGTAATAAAGTAATTTTTATCTGGAACCTTAACAATCAGGATATCTAATGCGTCAAGCCTTGAGGTTTATCCCTTTATTCAAAGATTTAACAAGTGAAGACCTGGACTCAATAGCGGCCTTGTTGAAGCATGTCAGCTACCCCAAAGGCTCAACTATCTTCCGGCAAGGCGATATTGGCAACGCTATGTATCTGGTTGAATCCGGACAGGTTATTGTGTGGGATGAACAAGCCGGCGAAGCCTTGGCCTATCTGGGACCGGGCAGTTTTGCCGGCGAAATTGCGCTCCTGCTGGCCGAACCGCGCTCGGCCAGTTTGAAGGTGTCCATTGACGCCAATCTGTATATTCTGGAAAAAAATGATTTTGACCGTTTGCTAAAAAAACGACCGGCGATAGCCATTCACATGACCCGCGAATTAGGGCAGCGTCTGGTCAAAACCAGCAAACAGCGCTTCAAATCTCAAATCAGACGCATTTCCGCCCTGTGGGGTGTTGATAACGGCGAATTGGTTAGAACGTTGAGCCAACACCTAAAAAAGCCCATCGCCATTGTCCCCCTCCCCAACTCGCAGCCTTACACGCCTCCCGCTGACGTTCCCGACGTTTTTGTTTTATCAGGCAAAAACATCTCGCTAAAAAACCTGGCCGAACAATTAGGCGTACAGATAGAAATTTACAGTCATATCATTATATTGCTGCCCACCGTTAGCAATGCGCTGGCCAGAAAAGCGATCAGCCTGGCCGATACCATCATCAGCATTGGATCGCCCCCCGACTGGCTAAAAGCAAGCGTTGACGCCCTGGCCAAAAACAATTTCAGCGCTGCCGATACCATCATTGGCAGTTTTGGCCCGCCTCCTCCCTGGCGCAAGACTCATGCTCCCCCGGAAAAAATATGGGAAACCACCAACAATCCGGTGGCGCTCAATAGAATTGCCCGGCGCATCACCGGACACACGGTTGGTCTGGCCCTTTCCAGCGGCGGCGGCAAGGGGCTGGCTCATATTGGCGCGCTAAAAGTTTTACAAGAAGAGAATATTCCCGTAGACATTCTGGCCGGAACCAGCGCCGGCGCTTTCTTTGGCGGAATTTTCTACGCCGCCGGTTGGGACGAAAACCGCCACCGCAGCTTTGCCGCTGAAATTCAGACTTTGAATAAGTGGAGCAACTGGGACATCAACCTGCCGCCGCGCGCCGGTATATTGAAGGGGCGCAAAGCCAAGGACCTGATTGCCGGTCTGGTAAAACACAAACAATTTGAAGACCTGGAACTGCCCTTCTACTGCGTTGCCGCCGACATTATGACCGGCAAGAAAGTTGTTTTTGACTCCGGAGACCTGGCCGATGCCATTCGGGCCAGCCTCAGCATCCCCATGCTGGCCAACCCCTGGCAGATTGAGAACCGCTACCTGATTGACGGCGCCTTTGTGGATCCCATTCCGGCAAAACTGTTGCGCAGCAAAGGGGCTGATATTGTCATTGCCTCCAGCGTCATCCAGGCGCTCAATGGCAGCCATCAAAACGCCGGCAATGACGCAGTTGAAAAAATGCCCCACTTTCTGAAAATCATCACCAACATCCAAAGTATGGTAGAAGAACAATTGGTGCAAACCCAGCTAAATGAAATTGACGTGATGATCCACACCCAGGCAAAAGTTGACCACGCTTTGGACTTTACGCGCGCAAAAAGCATCATCGCTGCCGGAGAAGCCGTTGCCCGCGCCCAAATTCCCGCCATCAAAGCTTGCCTGGAAGCCACCCACGATGAGTAAAGAGGGCGCATTGACGGATAAGTACATCTATGGTATAGTTTGATTGTTAGTGAGTAAGTAAATCCAGAACGTTTTCGCCGCCTGGTCTTGTGACTCTCAGGCGGCGTTTTTTTTGAGGAGTATTATGCAATTCAAGGACTTTGATCTCGATGCGCGTTTACAGCGCAATCTGCAAGCGATGAACTTCGAGACACCTACACCCATTCAGAGCGCGGCAATTCCCCACGCCCTGGCAGGACGCGATATTCTTGGTTCCGCCGAAACGGGAACCGGCAAGACAGCGGCCTTTCTGCTGCCGCTGCTGCAAAAGCTAATTGACGATCCGCAGCGCGCGCATCGCCCGCGAGCGCTGATCCTGCTGCCCACGCGGGAACTGGCCTTACAGGTAGCTGAACAGGCCGGGCAATTAAGCCGCAATCTACCCACGCGCGTTAGCACAGTTTACGGCGGCGTCCCCGTCAAACCCCAGGAGACAGCTCTTGGGCGCGGCGTTGACGTGGTCATTGCCACGCCCGGCCGCTTGCTTGATCATCTGGGGCGCGGCAATCTTGATTTTAATGCGCTGCAAGTCTTTATACTGGATGAGGCTGATCGCATGATGGACATTGGCTTTTTGCCCGATATCCGTCGCATAGAACGCTTGCTGCCGCAAGACCGGCAAACAATGCTCTTTTCGGCAACGCTTCAGCCCATTGTTGCGCTGTCTCGTGAGATGACCCGTAATCCGGTGCGGGTAGAAGCGGAACAGACTCTTACCCCAAATGCTATCACACAGGCATTGTACCCGGTGCCGGAGCATTTGAAGTTCCAATTACTAGAGCGCCTGCTGCAAGATGAAAATATGGAAAGCGTATTACTTTTTACGCGCACCAAGCGACGCGCCGACCGCATTGCGCGCAAATTGCAACGCGCCAGGATTTCAGCCACCGTAATCCACGGCGATCGCTCACAAGGCCAGCGCGTTGCTGCTCTGGAAGCCTTTAGGCGGGGAAAAATGCGCGTACTGGTTGCCACCGACGTTGCCGCGCGCGGCATTGACGTAGAAGGCATCTCGCACGTAGTAAATTATGATATGCCGCAGCAGCCGGATGATTACGTGCATCGCATTGGCCGCACGGGGCGCGCTCACGCCGTTGGGCAAGCTTATACAATGGTTACAGCGGATGATTTACGGATGGTTCATCGTATCGAGTATATTTTAAAAGAAGAACTTCCGCGTCATACGGTTGAGGGTCTGGATTATACCGCTCCCCCCGGACACAAGCCCACCCCCGAAGAGATCCGTCGCTACGTAGAAGCCAACAAGCGCAAAGCGGGCGATCCCCCTCCCCCCGCCAAACGAAGCAAGCGCCGGCGCCGCAAAGGGAATTTCTACAAAAAAAAGAAGTAACTCGCTGCCGTATACCCTTTAAACCTGGCTTCGCTAACGGACACCCCTGCGATTTGACACGGATTTAGCCTCCAGTGACCGCCGACCGCTGACCGTTGACCGCCAAAACGCGCTAAATCGGCCATTTTTCACAGCGGTCACCGGTCTGCCGTCTGCGGTCAGGTCGCCAGAAAACAAATTTGTCAGCGAAATCGACGCCAGGTTTAAGGGATGTCCGTTAGCAAATTTCCCCTATGACAAATGTCACCCCAAAGTCATTACAAATGTCACTTCCCTTTGATATAGATAATGGCGTATCATGAAAGTTACGCGGCGACTCTGCCATTCGCAAATTCGCAAATTCGCAAATTCGCCATTCATTATTTTAAGGAGGCATTTTATGTTATCTAAAAACATCCGGCGTAAAACCCTAAGCATCCTTACTCTGGTCAGCCTCATCTTGAGTCTGATCGCTCCGGCGGCGGGGGCGTCTTCAGTCCTGCCGGCGGCGGAAGGAGGGGCGGACGGCGCAGCGGGCGCGTCTAGCCTCACGTTGAAGAACAAGACTGCTCCCCGCTCACCCCTTGATTTTAACCCCGCGCCGCTATCCATCCCCGCGCACCCGCCCGCTTCAGAAGCGGCGGCGCTTAGACCGATGGGGGCGCAAACCATTAGCACCGACACCACTTGGAACACCCCTCAGAATTTGACGCAGGATGTAGTCATCCAAAGCGGCGCGATTCTGACCGTTACCGCCGGTGCGGATGTGAACATCGCTTGTACCGATACGGGCAACGCCGGAATCGACGCTACCCGCATCGAGATCATCGTCCAAAGCGGCGAGCTACGCGCCGACGGCGCTACTTTTCAGGGCACAGGCTCGCCCGCGCCCGGCTGCTGGTACGGCATCGAATACCGTAGCGGGACAGACGGCTACCTGCGAAACAGCACCGTCACAGATGGGGTAGTGGGCGTCACCATCGAAGACAGCTCGCCCGAGTTGGACACGAACACCATCGCCAATATGAAAGGCGACGATGGCCGAGCCGGCGCGCCGTTGTCTGGCGCCGACGGTACCCCCGGTCAAGACGGCATCGGTGTCTCAATTACTGGCACTCTCGCCGCTCCTGCCATTCACGATAACTTTATTGCAGAAATCGCCGGCGGCAACGGCGGCAGCGGGGGATCAGGCGCCGACGGCCCTGGTCCCGGCGTTCCCGGCTTCCCTGGCGGCGCTGGCGCTGACGCCGGCGGCGCTTATGGCATTCTGGTCCAAAACGGCGCTGTCCCCAATGTGGAACGCAACACTATCATCGCGCTATACGGCGGCGCAGGCGGGGCTGGCGGCGACGGCGGCAACGGCGTAAACGGACCGTCCAGCACCGATCCCCTCAACCCCAACGGAGTACCCGGCAGCGCCGGTGGGGCTGGCGGCGACGGCGGTGACGGCGGCGAAGCTGTTGGCATTGACATACGCGCCTCCTCGCCCCTGGTGGACCGCAACTTTATCAACGAAATCGTTCTGGGGGGGAACGGCGGCAACGGCGGACTCGGCGGTGACGGCGGCATCGGCGGCGCCGGCTTTGATCCTGGAGGGATGGGGGTGCCCGACACACCTGGCGGCAACGGCGGCGATGGCGGCGACGGCGGACAGGGCGGCGAGGCTGGCGACGGCGGCGAAGCTGACGGCATCCGTACGCTCGGCGACAGCGCCCCCACCATCACCCGCAACGCCGCCTCGGCCATCTTTGGCGGGGCTGGCGGTACCGGCGGGGCTGGCGGGGCTGGCG
>DUEH01000012.1 GCA_011192195.1 Chloroflexota bacterium
CGGCATCCTTCATTATATTGGATGAAGACACCGACATTGTTTGGGCGACGCAGAAAATGATCCACTTCTTCAAACACGAAAGTTGCGGCAAATGCAGCCCCTGCCGCGAAGGAACCTACTGGCTGGATCACCTTTATCACCGTATCCGCTCCGGCAAGGCCAGCAATGGCGATGTAGACCTGCTCACCGACATCACCCATCAAATGGCCGGCAACACCTTCTGTCTGCTCGGCGAGTTCGCCACCGCTCCGGTTGAGTCCAGCATCAAACAATTTCGGGATGAATACGAGAAGTATGTAAAGTAAATTCGTTGAGGTTGTTATTAGTGTTTCAAATTAAATGGATACGTCGTAAAGCCCGGGAAGAAAAGTATTATTTTTAAAGACACGGAGATCAGGAACGACAAAACGACAATTTGACGATAGAGGAAGTGGAAGAGGCATTACGGACAGGCAGAGTTTTAGAACAATACGCTGACACAGGAAGAGGGGAAAGTTGCCTGATTGCAGGTTTTACCGAAAATGGAAAGCCGATTCACGCAGTTTGTGGCAAGAGTGAGGATTGGTTGGTGATTGTTACGGTGTACATTCCAACACCACCAAAATTTAAGACCCCTTATGAGCGAGGTCGCAAATGATCAAGGTATGTAGCTTCTGTGGCAATAAAAATTTCAGACAGCGCAGTGTTCAATACATTTATAAACATGATAATAAATTCCTACTGGTCAATGAGGTTCCGTGCGAAAAATGCGAATATTGCGGTGAACAATACTTTGAGGCAAAAGTCTTAAAAGAAATTGAGCAGATATTTATGGATATTCACTTTGCAGGAAAAGAAACTCGAAAAACTATTCAGGTTCCTGTAACTGAGTTTGAAGGGCACGGAACTGAATTGAAAATACAAGCAGCATAAACCACCGACTTTTTTGGTCGACAACAACTAAGGAGATTAAAATGAGCGCAAATACTATTGAATTACTCGGCGACGAAGCCGCTTACCTGCTGGAACATGAATCTAAAACCGTATCAAAAGACCTGTTGCATTTACCCGGTCCCGATTTTGTGGATCGCGTGGTAGCGTCCACTGACCGCAGTCCGCAGGTAATGCGAAATATGCAAGGCTTCTTCAACCACGGGCGTCTGGCAGGAAGCGGTTACGTTTCTATTTTGCCGGTTGATCAGGGCATCGAACACACGGCGGGCGCGTCTTTTGCCCCCAATCCCGTCTACTTTGACCCGGTCAACATTGTTGAACTGGCTATGCAGGGCGGCTGCAACGGCGTAGCCTCTACGCTGGGCGTGTTGGGCGCGGTATCTCGCAAGTACGCGCATAAAATCCCCTTCATTGTCAAAATCAACCACAACGAACTGCTGACCTATCCCAACAAATACGACCAAATTATGTTTTCCTCCGTGCAGCAAGCCTTTGATCTGGGCGCGGTTGGCGTGGGCGCAACCATCTACTACGGCTCGCCGGAATCAAATCGCCAAATACAGGAAGTTTCAGAAGCCTTTGCTTACGCCCATGAACTGGGGATGTTTACCATCTTGTGGACTTACCTGCGAAACAACGCCTTCAAAACGGACAAAGACTATCACGTTTCCGCCGACGTAACCGGACAGGCAAACCACCTGGGCGTAACCATAGAAGCCGATATTATCAAACAGAAGCAAGCGGAAAACAACGGCGGCTTCAAAGCTGTCAACTTTGCTAAAACCCACGATAAAGTCTACAGTGAACTGACCAGCGAACACCCCATTGACCTGACCCGCTATCAGGTGGTCAACTGCTACATGGGCCGCGCCGGACTCATCAACTCCGGCGGCGCTTCCGGCGGCTCTAACGATCTGGCGCAAGCTGTTCGCACCGCTGTCATCAACAAACGCGCCGGCGGAACGGGCCTGATCTCCGGCAGAAAAGCCTTCCAGAAACCAATGCCTGAAGGCGTCAAACTGCTCAACGCCATTCAAAATGTGTATCTGGATGAAAGTATCACTATCGCGTAAAAAATGACAAGGAGGAGGGGAGACAAGGAGAAGAAACGCCTTGCCCCCTTGTCCCCTTGTCTCTCTTACTGAGGATCATCTATGTCCAATCTGGTCACACTAAGCGTTGACGGAGTTGAAGTCAGCGTTGCCAAAGGAACGCTGGTGGTGGAAGCCGCCAAGCAAGCGGGAAACGAAATTCCTGTATTTTGCTACCACTCCAGGCTGGAATCGGTGGGAATGTGCCGCATGTGCCTGGTGACCGTGGGCGCGCCCGCCAGAGACCGCGGCAGCGGCGAACTACAGCTAGACGACAACGGCAAACCCATCATTCGCTTCTTTCCCAAACCGCAGACCGCCTGCACCACCCCTGTTTCCGAAGGAATGGTGGTCATCACTCAAAGTGAAGAATCTCTGGCTGACCGCGCGGCGGTGCTGGAATTTTTGCTCACCAGTCACCCGCTGGATTGCCCGGTCTGCGACAAAGGGGGCGAATGTTCGCTGCAAGACCTGGCTTTTGCTCACGGGCCTGGCAAATCGCGCTTCCCCCACGCCGACAAGCATCACGGTCCCAAACGCCAATCTTTGGGCGACCTGATCATCCTCGATACCGAGCGCTGCGTGCTTTGCACCCGTTGCGTCCGTTTTCAGGATGAAATTGCCGGCGATCCGGTGCTGGTGGTAGAAAACAGAGGCCGCGACGCGCGCATTGTCAGCTACTCCGTCCCCACCTTTGATAGCAAATACTCCGGCAACACCACCGACATCTGCCCGGTTGGCGCGCTAACCACCCGCGACTTTCGCTTTGGCGCGCGCGCCTGGGAACTAACTAACGTTGCCAGCGTGTGCAACCTCTGCGGCGTGGGCTGCAATACCGTGCTGGGAACCCGCGATGACAAGATCAAGCGCGTCATGCCGCGTCAAAATGAAGCGGTCAATGAAATCTGGCTCTGCGACAAAGGCCGTTTTGGACACCACTTTAACGCCAGCCAAAATCGCATCACCGCGCCGCTCATCAAAAAGAACGGCCAATTTGTGGAAGCAAGCTGGGATGAAGCCCTCTCCCTGGTTGCCGAAAAACTGGGCGCCGCCGGAGCAAACGCAGGCGGTATCGCCGGAGCGAAGCTTTCCAACGAAGACCTCTATCTCTTCCAAAAACTCTTCCGCAGCGCGCTGAACAGTCAAAACATTGACCACCGCGTCGGGCTGAACGCCATCAGCGATGAAATCACCCATCAGGTAGGCGTGGGCGTTGGGACAGACATTGGGCGACTGGACAAAAACGCCGCCATTTTGGTGGTAGGCGCAGACCTGGACGAAGAAGCGCCGGCGCTGTACCTGCGCGCGCGCGGCGCCGCTCGCAAGGACGCGCATCTCATCAATGCCGGCGGTCGCTGGACAAAACTGGACACCATTGCGCAAACAAGCCTGCGCTATCGCTACGGCGCAGAAGTCAATCTGGTGTGGGCAATGGTGGTGACAATTCTGGAAGAAGAACTGTGGAACAAGGAATTTGTCGCCCAACGAGTGTCCAATTTTTCCGAATTGCAAGAAACAATGAAGGCGCACAGTCCTAAAATGGCGTCAAAACTGATTGGCATACCGGAAGAAGACCTCCGCGCCGCCGCCAGAGTGTTTGCTAAAGCCGAAAACGGCCTTATCCTCTACGGTCTGGAATCGGGCGGCAGCCCTGCGCTGCAAAACGCCATTAAGACGCTGGCGCTGGTGACGGGTCACGCCGGACGCGCCAATAACGGCGTGATTGCCGTACTGCCTCACGTCAACAGTCGCGGCGCGGCAGATTTGGGCGTATTGCCGCATTATCTACCCGGTTACGCGCCGCTTGCCGAACCCGGACTTTCGGCGCAGCAAATGCTCAACGCGGAAAGTGACCTGTCGGCCTTTTATCTTATAGCCGCCGACCCCGCCGCCGAATCCGAAAGCGCCAAAGCCGCCCTGCAAGCCGCCGATTTTGTGGTAGTGCAAGACCTGTTTATGACCCCCACCGCGCAATTGGCCGACATAGTTCTGCCCGCCCAAGCCGTCGCCGAGCGCGACGGCAGCTACACCAGCATAGAACGGTGGGTGCAGGCATTTGACGCCGCCGTTCCCGCGCCGCCCAACGCCCGCGCCGACTGGCGCATCATCGCCGACATTGCCGCCAAACTGGRCGCAGACTGGTCTTWCAAYGCCGCCRRTGAAGTGATGTTAGARATCAATCGCGCCGTGCCGCTGTACGCGCATACCGATTTTGAAAATCTGCTGTCGCCCATTTCGCTGAAACGYAAAAGCAGCCACTACATCTACAGCGGAACCAGCTTCACCGC
The DNA here is from genome assembly GCA_011192195.1 of Chloroflexota bacterium. Lineage (GTDB taxonomy): Bacteria > Chloroflexota > Anaerolineae > 4572-78 > 4572-78 > DUEH01. Next base: position 4,313 of record DUEH01000012.1, read on the forward strand.
CGATKCCAGAGAAGGCGCGCAGTGGGCAACYYTTGCCGAGCAGCCCGACAGCGTATTCGATCTGAAATTTATCGGCCCGGAAAAAGAGCCGCCGCAGGGCGAACTGGTACTGGTTGCCCCGCGCGTGTTGTACGACGGCGGAACTCTGATTGGCGAGGCCGAAATTGTTGCCGCGCGCATTCAGCAGCCGCAAGTTCACCTCTCTCGCAGCGACGCCAAACGCCTGACCCTGAACGATGGTGACGAAGCAAGCTTCAGCGTCAATGGCGTATCGCTGATATTGCCGGTGCGCGTCAATCGTCTGGTTCCGCAGGGCGTGGCGCTGCTTCCGCGCAATTTAAAGGGCGCGCCCGCCGAAAAACTATTGGACGGGCAGGGTCTTGTTGCGGAGGTAGAGAAGGTCGAGAAACCGGAGAGCATCTCCTCTCCATCACCTGAAATTAACGTTCCGGGCTAATTCTTTCATTCCCAAATTTCGTCCTGAGAGAATCCGAAGAATCAGTTCAGATACGAGATAAAGAGGTGCCAGATGATAGATTTGAAGGTTGTTAAGCAGATACAACAAACATCTATAGCAGAGCGCATCCAAATTGTAGAGTATGTTCTTCAATCACTCAAACGTGATATAAAAACAGAAACTACTGATGAAAAACCTGAATTTAAGTCTTTCAACGTTCGTCAAGTTAATTTAGGCAAAGATGTTCAGGTAGACCGTGATATAGTCTATGCCGAAAGATTAACTGGCGAGGAATTTGATTTTTTGGAAGTCATCAATCCATTGCAACAGGAGTCTACTTGATGGACTGGATTCAATATCTACTCATTCCACTCATTTTAAGCGCCTTTATGGTGGTCATTTTATTGGGCGGCTTTGCTTATTTGAGCTATTTTGAACGCAAGGTGGTGGCTCGTTTCACGATGCGTTACGGCCCCAACCGCGCCGGGCCTTTTGGGTTGCTGCAACCCATCGCCGACGCCATCAAAATGGCCTTCAAGGAAGAGCTAATGCCCGCCCACGCCGATAAAACCGTCTACATCCTGGCGCCGGCTCTGGCTGTTTCTTCCGCGCTGCTGGCCTGGGGAGTCATCCCCATCGCCAGCCAGGGATTTCAGCTTTTTGGTTACTATGTTCCGCCTTTCATTGCCAATATCAACGTGGCGCTGCTCTATATTTCTGCCGTTACCAGTATTGGTATTTACGGGATAGTGCTGGCGGGTTGGGCATCAAATAACAAATACTCGCTGCTGGGCGCGCTGCGAACCAGCGCCCAAATGGTCAGCTACGAACTGCCGCTGGGCATCACGCTGGTCAGCCTGCTGCTGGTTGTGGGCAGTATGCGGATGACCAACTTCATTGATTATCAGGTCAACCACATCTGGTTGATCTTTTTGCAACCGCTGGCGTTCATCATTTTCTTCATCGCCGGGTTGGCGGAATTGAATCGCTCTCCCTTTGACTTGCCGGAAACGGAGAATGAACTGGTTTCCGGCTTTATGACCGAATACGGCGGTATTCGCTTTGCCCTCTTTTTTATGGGCGAATACATTCATATGATCACTGCCAGCGCCATCATTGCCACGCTATTTTTGGGCGGCTGGCACGGGCCTTTTGCTCAGGAAGTTCCTTTTTTGGGCGCGTTTTACCTGATTGCCAAGATTGTACTGATGCTTTTTCTGATGATCTGGGTTAGAGCCAGCGTTCCCCGCGTGCGCTATGATCATTTAATGAGTTTTTGCTGGAAAATCCTGGTTCCGCTATCGTTATTAAATGTGGCTGTTACAGCAATTGTAGTGACGGTTGCAAATTAAAAGTTCAATAATGAACGAGTGACAAAAGGTAACATATTTGAGACTGACAAAAGAGGAAGTTACAGCTATAAAAGAAGCGGTTGCTTATTATGACGTAGAAGCAAAAACATATTTGTTTGGCTCCCGCGTTGATGACAAAAAAAAAGGGGGCGATATTGACTTGCTGGTGATGTCGCAAGTCCTGGGCTTTGACGAGAGAAGAAAAATACGGCTGAATCTTTACGAGAAGCTGGGCGAACAAAAGATTGACATTGTTTTGTCCAAAGATAAATCTGATCCCTTTACCAGAGTAGCGCTGGCTGAAGCAGTAGAGTTGAGATAGAATTGTGCAGAAGAATTACCTTGAACTTCTTGAACTAGAACTTGATTTACTGAACAAAGCAGCCCAAGCATTGCGATATTCCTGCGATCGCTGTAATCAAATTGGCGTGAAAGACGTCTACTCTCAGGATGAACAAGAAAAATTCGAGGCTTTGACTGGACGTTTTGCCCGTCTCAGCGATATTTTGATCCAGAAAACATTTCGCTTGATTGACGCCATTGATTTAGACGCCGAAGGGACAGTGAGGGACAGGATAAACCGGGCAGAGAAAAAAAACTTAATTCAAAGCGCCTCTGAGTTTATCGAAGTCAGAGAGTTGCGTAATGAAATTGCCCACGAGTATATTCCAGATGCTATTGTAGTGATTTTCGAGAAGGCGTTGTTGAAGGCTCCATTATTATTTGATTCAGTTGAGCGCGTGCAAAGGTATTGTGAACGCTATGGTCAGGCAGATGTTAAGTAATCTGGGCGCAGGAATAGATGAAGAAGTAAAATTTGCCTATCTTTTTGGCTCACAGGCCACCGGCGACACAACGGCTTTGAGCGATGTTGACATTGCCGTATATTTGGATGACGAAGTAAATGATCTGGACAAACATCTTGAAATACACCACACTTTATCCAAACAATTGAAAAAAAATGTAGATTTGATTGTGTTGAACAACTTAAAAAATTTTAACCTGCTGGAAAACATCTTGACAGAAGGCAGGGTGATCGTAGATCGGGACACAGACTTTAGAAAGATTTTCGAAGTAGAAAAACAGCACCAAATTTTAGGATACAAGGCATTTAAAAGGTATCTCGATGTTGCCTGGAATAGAAAAGAAGATAAAGCGAATAGAGAATGTTCTGGCTATTCTGGAAGATTTGAAGCCGAATTGTAAAAAGAAATTCCTGATTGACCCTGTTTATCAGGGAGCGCTGTTGCACTATCTGTACCTGATGGCGGATAACTGCGTATCTCTGGCCGAAATGGTGATCAAGCGCGATGACCTTGAAAAACCGGAAAGTTACCACGAGGCTATAGATATTTTGGGAGAACACAAGATTCTGCCACCCGAATTTGCTTACGAGTTTGCCAGGATTGCATCGTTTAGAAACTTTTTGGCCCACGACTACGAAAAAGTTGATTATCTGGTCATCTGTGAACAGACCTTGAACAAATTAGACGATGTGAAAGCGTATCTTGGTTTTGTGAGAAATCATCTGGGATTGACAAAATAGAAATCACGGCGGTCGGCGGTCCGTGGTCGTATTTACGGAGTATCAAATGGCAATTATAACCGACGTTGTAAGCGGCACAATTGAAACTGCTCGCGCAATGGGCGTAACCTTCAAGCATCTTTTCAAAAAGCCGGTTACTAACCAGTTCCCTGATGAGCCGGTGACGGTGTATCCCCGTTTTCGCGGACGACACGTGCTAAAACGGCACGAAAACGGCCTGGAAAAGTGTATTGGCTGCTCCTTGTGCGCCGCTGCCTGCCCCACCCAGTGCATCCACGTGGTAGCGGGCGAAAATACGGATGAAAATCGCCGCTCACCCGGCGAACGCTACGCCGAAGTCTACGAGATCAACATGCTTCGCTGTATCTTCTGCGGTTTCTGCGCCGAAGCCTGCCCCACCGAAGCCATTGTACTGGAACACGATTTTGCCCTGACGGAATATGATCGCTGGGACGCCATTTACACGCAAGACAAACTTCTGGAACCTCACCAACCCAAGCACATTCGCATACGAGACGATAAAGTCTTTGTGCCGCAAGAAACGTGGGGAAACAAATAAGAATTTACGATTTCAGATTTACGATTTACGATTGGTTTTCAAGCGCAATTTTAATCGTAAATCCAAAATCGTAAATCCAAAATCGGACACTGCTTATGCTCTTAGCCAATTTAGAACTCTACCTCTTCTTCATCTTCGGCGGTGTGGCCGTTATTGCCGCGTTTGGCGTGGTTTTTAACAAAAACGTCGTTCACAGTACGCTCTTTTTGCTGTTGGATATGGTTATGCTGGCCGGTTTGTACGTGCTGCTCAACGCAGAATACATTGCCGTCATTCAAATTTTGGTCTACGCCGGGGCCATTGTGGTGCTGATTCTCTTTGTCATTATGTTTTTGGGCGCAGAACTGGGCGAGCGTATTCCCACCTGGCTGACCATCAGAAATGTCATTGTGGTCTTTTTGGCGGCTGTCTTTCTTACCGTCACCGGCACCGCCGTCTTTGAGTGGTTGGGCGTGGGGCAGGCCATTCACGGTAACATTACGCCGGAACTCATTGCTCAAAATGGCAGCGTAGAGATGGTTGGCGCGGCAATCTTCACCGATTATATTCTACCCTTTGAGTTTGCGTCGGTCATATTGTTGGTGGGCATTGTAGGGGTCATCACTCTGGGCGGCTGGCGAAAAGTGCAACACCGGAAAGACAGTGAATAGTGAATAGTGAATAGTGAATAATTTTTCATTCTTCACTATTCATTTTTCACTGCTTTTAAGGAGTTTATAGTGGTACATACATCTTATTATCTATTACTGGCAGCAATGCTCTTTGCCATTGGCGCGGGGGGCGTGTTGCTGCGTAAAAACGCGCTGATCATTATGATGTGCGTTGAAATTATGATGAACGCTGTCAATCTGACTCTGGTAGCCTTCTCCCGCCAATTGGGATCGCTGACCGGGCAGGTATTTGTCTTTATGATCATGGTGGTGGCTGCCGTTGAGGTAGCCATTGGTCTGGCAATTCTGGTAGAACTTTACCGCCAGATCAAATCAGTAAACATCGATGATTTTAGTTCCTTGAAAGGATAAAACGATTTTGGATTTTGGATTTACGATTGAATGTGTCGCTAATCGTAAATCCAAAATCGTAAATCCAAAATTGTTATGGAGTTTTTATGAGCAATTACATCTGGCTCGCTATTGTTTTCCCCCTGTTGGGGGTATTGATAAACGGGTTTTTCGGCAGGAAATTGGGCCGCAGGCTGAACGGTTGGATTGGCGTGGGAACGGTGGCGCTTTCTTTTGCGCTGGGCGCGCTGGTTTTTATGCAGGTTCCCGGCCTGCCGGAACACGCGCAGCGCGTAAAATTGTGGGACTGGATCAGCGTTGGCAGTCTGCAAATCAGCCTCAGCTTTCTGGTTGACCCCCTTTCGATGATCATGACGCTGGTGGTAACGGGCGTGGGAATGCTCATCCACATCTACGCCATTGGCTATATGGAACACGATAAGGACGTAGCGCGATTTTTTACTTACCTCAACCTCTTCATCGCCAGTATGCTAATGTTGGTGCTGTCCGACAACTACTTTGGCCTGTATGTGGGCTGGGAACTGGTGGGCTTGTGCAGCTATCTGCTCATTGGCTTCTGGTTCCATAAGCCCGCCGCTGCCGATGCAGGCAAAAAAGCCTTCATTGTCAACCGGGTGGGCGACTTTGGCTTTGCTCTGGGCGTTTTCTTGATCTGGACAACCTTTGGCACGCTGCAATACGCCGAGGTCTTTGAGATGGCTCCGGCGATTTCTACCACTACGATCACCATCATCACCGCGCTGCTCTTTGTGGGCGCCATTGGTAAAAGCGCGCAAATTCCCTTGTACGTCTGGCTCCCCGATGCAATGGAAGGCCCCACGCCGGTTTCCGCCCTTATTCACGCGGCAACAATGGTGACGGCGGGCGTTTATATGATTACCCGCAGCAACATCCTCTACACCCTGGCTCCAACTACTTCGGCGCTTGTGGCAACCGTTGGCGCGGTGACAGCGTTCTTTGCCGCTACCATTGCCCTGACGCAATTCGATCTAAAACGCATTTTGGCCTACTCTACCGTTTCGCAGCTTGGGTATATGATGCTGGCAGTGGGCGTGGGCGCGTACAGCAGCGGTATTTTTCATCTGGCAACGCACGCTTTTTTCAAGGCGCTACTCTTTATGGCCGCCGGATCGGTGATGCACGCTATGCGCAATGTCATTGATATTCGTCGGTTGGGCGGCTTGAAGTCGAAGCTGCCCGTCACCTACTGGACATTTCTCATCGGCGGGCTGGCGCTGTCCGGCTTCCCGCTGACCGCCGGATTCTTCTCCAAAGATGAAATTCTGGCAAAAGCTTATGAGTTCAATTTCCTGCTTTACGCTATCGGCCTGTTCACCGCTTTGTTGACCGCCTTCTACACCTTCCGCGCCATTATTTTGACCTTTCACGGTCAGCCCAAAGATCGGAAGCTTTATGATAGCGCGCACCGCGAATCTTCGGTGATGACCACGCCGCTGGTCGTTTTGGCCGCGCTTTCGCTGCTGGGCGGCTTGATGGGTCTGCCCGCCGCTTTGGGCCTGCCCAACTGGATAGAAGGCTGGCTGGAGCCAATTCTGGAAGCCGGGCAATCGCTGACCGGCGAAATGCACCACGCCGCGCTGGGAACGGAAGTGATGCTGATTTTGGCCTCCAGCGTCATTGCCATTTTGGGTATTACCGCTGCCTGGTGGGTCTACGTTAAAAACCCGCAAATTGCGGAGCGCGTCGCCGCCAAATACCACAGCGCCTACACTGTGCTGTTCAATAAATATTATATCGATGAAATTTACAACAAGCTCATTGTTGAGCCGGGCAAGGCGCTGGGGCGATTCTTCTATCGCGTTATTGACAAAGCCTTCATTGATGATGTAATGGTAGACGGGTTGGCAAAAGTTACCAAAGGCTTTGGCGCTACGGTTTCCGGCTGGCAAAGCGGCTACATTGGCAATTATGTGATGGGTATTTTTGTGGGCAGTGTGGTCATTGTGGTGTACTTCTTTTTACGGTAAAGCAAAATGGAATTTGACGAAATAAAAGTAAAACGCGCCGAAATCCTGAAAATTGCCGCCAACTACGGCGCGCGCAACGTGCGAGTGTTTGGTTCAGTGGCGCGGGGAGAAGCGGCGCGAGATAGCGATGTTGATTTTCTGGTAGATATGGAGACTGATAGAAGTTTGTTGGATATGGGCGGACTGTTGATGGATTTTCAGGATTTATTGGCGTGCAAAGTAGATCTTGTAACAGAAAATAGTTTACACTGGTATATTCGAGACAAAGTTCTACAAGAGGCCATTGCTTTATGAAAGATGACCGTCTTTATCTTGTTCATATCAGCGAATGTATTACGCGCATTGAAGAGTACACAGACGGCAAAGAGCAGAAAGATTTTTTGGATTCTTACCTGATACAAGATGCTGTTTTAAGAAATTTGCAGGTTTTAGCCGAATCAACACAGAGGCTTTCGCCTGAAATAAAAAACGCTCATCCTGATATTCCCTGGCGGCAGATAGCCGGTTTTCGTAATATTTTGGTTCACGATTATCTGGGTATCAACTTGAAACAAATTTGGCTGCTTGTGGAAAAAGATTTACCTGACTTGATATCTAAAATAGACGTAATGCGCCGGGAATTAGGCGCTGAATAGTTCTTCTTTGTTGCCGTTTAACGCAAAGCAAGGTTTAAATTATGAATCAACTTGGTTTTCCCATTTTATCCACCCTCTTGGTCCTGCCCGTCATTGGGGCGCTGATTGTGCTGTTCATCCCGAACAAGCAGGAAAAGCTCATCAAAAGCGTAACCTTTGCCACCACTCTGGCGACTCTGCTGCTCTCATTGCCGCTCTACTTCAGCTTTGTCACCGGCGAAGCGGGCTTCCAGTTCGAGGAAAATATCCCCTGGATACCTGGTTTGGGCATCAATTATCATCTGGGCATTGACGGCATCAGCCTCTTCATTGTGCTGCTGACTACGCTGCTATCGGCCATTGCCGTGTTAAGCTCCTGGACGGCCATCAAAGATCGGGTTAAAGCCTATATGGTTTTGATGCTGCTGATGGAAACGGCTATGTTGGGCGTCTTTGTTTCGCTGGATTTATTCCTGTTCTACGCCTTCTGGGAAGCCAGCCTCATCCCCATGGCCTTTTTGATTGGCGTGTGGGGATCAGACAAGCGAATTTACGCGGCAGTCAAGTTCTTTATGTACACCTTTGTCGGCAGCGCCTTGATGTTGGTGGCAGCCATTTACGTTTACCTGCAAGGCGGAACCAGCGATTTACCCGCGCTGCTGGACGCGCTTAGCCTCTCTACCAACGCGCAAATCTGGCTCTTCTTCGCCTTTGCGCTGGCCTTCGCTATTAAAGTACCGCTCTTCCCGCTGCACACCTGGCTGCCTGCGGCTCACGTGCAAGCGCCTACCGCCGGGTCGGTGATCTTGGCCGGGGTGCTGCTAAAAATGGGAACTTACGGCTACTTACGCTTTGCCAACCCGCTTTTTCCGCAGGGAATGGCCTTTTGGGGGCCGCTGCTCTCTGTGCTGGCGATCATCGGCATTATTTATGCGGCGCTGGTGGCGCTGGTGCAGGAAGATGTGAAAAGCCTGGTGGCGTATTCGTCGGTGGCGCATATGGGCTATATTATGCTGGGAATTTTCAGCGGCGGATTGCAGGGGACCAGCGGCGCGGTGATGCAAATGGTCAATCACGGCCTTAGTACCGGCGCGCTCTTTATGCTGGTTGGCGTGCTGTATGAGCAGCGCCACACGCGCCTGATGTCAGAATACGGCGGCATTTTTGCCAAAGTGCCTGTATTTGGCGCCTTCTTCCTCATTTCTGTCCTGGCCAGCGTGGGGCTGCCCGGATTGAACGGCTTTGTGGGCGAGTTTGTGATTCTGATTGGAACCTTCAAAGTCAACGCGGCTTACGCTGCCTTTGCCACCTTTGGAATTATTTTGGCCGCCTGGTATCTGCTCACCGCCGTGCGCCGCGTGATGTTTGGCCCCTTCAATCCGGCCAACGAAAATTTAAAGGATATGAACGCCCGCGAAATCATCGCCGCGCTGCCGCTGGTCATTTTCTTCTTTGTTCTGGGGATATTCCCCAACCTCATCTTCGATAAGGTCAACCCAACGACAGAAGCGCTGGTAAACGCAATCGACAGCGCGCAAACAACAGCAATTGTCGAAAGATAAATTTACGATTTACGATTTTGGATTTACGATTAAACATGTATACGAAAACAATCGTAAATCCAAAATCGTAAATCCAAAATCATAAAGAGACTAATCTATGGACATCCAAATTCCATACCTGAACTTTGCAGCCTTACTCCCCTTGCTCATTGTCGTTGTCACCGGCATCATCGTTATGATCGCCGATTTGTTTATAGCGGATAAGCGCTCTTTGGGCTGGGTCAGCTTGATTGGCGTGTTATTGGCGGCGGCGGTGGGCGCAATGCAGCAGGGAATGCCCGGTTTCGATCCTGCTTTCCAGAATATGGCCGTTACTGACGGCTACGCGCACTTTTTTAACCTGATCTTCCTCTCCGCCGCTGCCCTTTCCATTTTAGTGGCTTTGGGGTATCTGGGACGGGTCGGTTTGCAAAAAGGGGAATACTACGCCCTGCTCCTTTTTTCTATTGCCGGGATGATGATGATGGCCGCCGCTACCGACTTGATCCTGATCTTTCTGGGCCTGGAAACAATGTCCATGGCCCTGTACGTGATGGCCGCATTCAATCGCAACCAGCGCGCTTCCGGCGAAGCGGGGATCAAGTATTTTCTGATGGGGTCTTTTGCTTCGGCCTTTTTCCTCTACGGCGCGGCGCTGCTTTACGGCGCAACGGGCAGCGCCAATTTAAGCGTCATCGGCGGCGTGTTGGGCGGTGGAGGTAATCCCATTGCCTTGTTGGGCTTGGGCTTGCTGTTGATTGGCTTTGCCTTCAAAATTGCGGCGGTTCCCTTCCACTGGTGGACGCCCGATGTTTACACCGGCTCGCCTACTTCTGTGACCGCGTTTATGTCGGTGGGCGCAAAAGCCGCCGGATTTGCCGCGCTGCTCCGCCTGCTGATGGTCTCCTTCCCTCCCCCCACCCTTGCCGGCGATTGGCAAGCCGCCATTGCCGTACTGGCTGTATTGACAATGACTTTAGGCAACATTGCCGCGCTGGCGCAAAAAGACGTCAAGCGAATGTTGGCCTATTCCAGTATTGCCCACGCCGGTTACATTCTGCTTGGCGTAGCCGCCGGAAGCGCCGCGGGCATCAGCGCCGCGCTCTTCTACCTGCTGGCCTACACCTTTATGAACATCGGCGCCTTTGCCGTCATCGGCGCGCTGGAGCGTCAGGGAGCGGTTGGTTCAAACCCTTCGGCTACGCTCAGGACAGGCATCAAAGATTACGCCGGACTGGCTTCGCGCAATGTATGGCTGGCGCTGGGAATGGCAATCTTCCTGCTATCGCTGACCGGCTTCCCGCCCCTGGCCGGGTTCTGGGGGAAACTGTACCTCTTCCGCGCGGCCGTGCAGTCTAACCTGACCTGGTTGGCCGTCATCGGCGTGCTGAACAGCGGTATTGCCGCCTATTACTACTTGAACGTCATTGTTCAAATGTATATGAAACCCGTCAGCGACGAAGCGCCCGCTATCAATCTAAATCTTGTTACGCAGGTGGCGCTGGGCGTAGCCGCGCTCTTCACCGTTATCGTTGGCTTGTGGCCCTCGCCGGTGATAGAGATGACCTTGCGCAGTTTGTTTGGCTAAGGCCTGAGCCATTTGTTATGCTCCGAAGTGTAAACACGTAATTTTTGGCATCGTTCAAGAGTTGAACAAAGCAGGTTGCAAAATTCTGACGAAGGACGGAAGACGAATGACGAATTTGGCTGTAGCGCCAGCAAATTCGTCATTCATCTTCCGTCCTTCGTCGTTTTGTGTGTGATTTTTGTAAAACGGCGACCCCTCTCTTTAAGCAGCATTTTTTTAATTCCGTTTCAACTCCCCAAGCCACATAAACCGCTTCGCAGGCAAATTCCTGTTAGTTTGTAAAAATCCCCCGAAAATATTCTCTCCAAATCTGTGGGTAGTGCAGGGATGAGGCTAGTAAAGGGAGGCAAATGGTTATTGGCTTGGGAGATTTTTGAAGCCGTAGGGCTGAAAGCGGGTCAAGTCAAACATTGGGAGAGTGTCTGCTTTACCGAGGCGCATCATGCTCCGACACGCTATTTTTTCCAAAAAAAACAGGAGTGAAAAAGTATACTTTTTCACTCCTGTCAAAAAAACCCTTCCCGGAAGTTTCAACCTTCCGGGAAGGTAAGCGTAAAAATCTTACTTAACCGAAACGCCTTTCTCTTTCAGCGCGGCCTGGGCGGCAGCCAAGCGAGCGATAGGCACGCGGAAGGGCGAGCAGCTTACGTAGTCGTTGCCGATGCTGTGGCAGAACTCTACGGAAGACGGATCGCCGCCGTGTTCGCCGCAGATACCAATTTCCAGGTCGGGGCGGGCGCTGCGGCCTTTGTCAATAGCCATCTTCATCAGTTGGCCCACGCCGTTGCGGTCAATGGTCTGGAAGGGGTTTTCGGGCAAAATGCCATCTTCCACGTATTTCAGCAAAAAGCCCGCTTCAGCGTCGTCGCGGGAGTAGCCAAAGGCCATTTGGGTGAGGTCGTTGGTGCCAAAGGAGAAGAACTCGGCTTCTTTGGCAATTTCATCGGCGGTGACGCAGGCGCGCGGGATCTCGATCATCGTGCCGAATTTGTATTCGACTTCCACGCCTTGTTCTTCCATCACGGCTTTGGCAACCTCTTCCAGTTGCGGCTGGATGACCTTCAACTCGTTGACGTGGCCGGTGAGGGGGATCATCACTTCGGGCTTCGGCGCCAGACCTTCTTTCTTGATCTGGCAGGCGGCCTCGAAGATGGCCCGCACTTGCATTTTGACCATGCCGGGGAAGACCACGCTCAGGCGCACGCCGCGCATGCCCATCATCGGGTTGCTTTCGTGCAGGCTGGTGATGGCGGTCAGCAAATCTTCGTCTTCGGCCAGACCGTCGCTTTCGCCTTTGACGCGCTTGGTGATGACGCGCTCAAAAACTTCGTCGTGATCGGGCATAAATTCGTGCAGCGGCGGGTCAATCAGCCTGATGATGACCGGCTTGCCCGTCATCACGCGGAAAAGGCCGGCGAAATCTTCGCGCTGGAAGGGGAGCAGTTTGTCCAGAGCAGCCTGACGAACCGCTTCGTCATCGGCCAAAATCATTTTCTGCACGGTGGGCAGGCGATTTTCCTCGAAGAACATATGCTCGGTGCGGCAGAGGCCGATGCCTTGCGCGCCGTAACCGAGAGCGCGCTGGGCGTCATCGGGATAGTCGGCGTTGGCCCAGACTTCCAGGCGGCGGTATTCGTCGGCCCAGGAGAGGAGGGTCAGCAGGTCTTCTTGCTCTTCCAGTTCGGTCTCGACGGTGGAGATTTGACCGGCAAAGGCTTCGCCGCTGGAGCCATCGATGGAGACCCAGTCCCCTTCTTTGACGGTAACGCCGTGAGCGGTGAACTGGCGTTTTTCCTGGCTGATGACCACATCGCCGGCGCCAACCACGCAGGGAACGCCAAACTGTCGGGCCACAACAGCGGCGTGGCTGGTGGCTCCGCCTTCGCTGGTGAGGATGCCTTTGGCGGCCAGCATGCCGTGAACGTCGTCCGGGCGGGTGAAGGGGCGAACCATAATCACGTCTTTGCCCGCTTGTCCCCACTCTTCGGCCAGGTCAGCGTCAAATGCTACCACGCCGACAGCAGCGCCGGGGGAAGCGTTGACCCCTTTAGCCAGCAGATTGCCTTCAGCGGCGGCAGATTTCTTGGCTGCAATGTCGAATTGCGGGTGCAAGAGCGTGTCCACATCGTTCGGGCTGACGCGCAACACGGCCTGCTCTTTGCTGATCAGCCCTTCGTTAGCCATATCCACCGCAATTTTGATGGCGGCGGCGGCGGTACGCTTGCCGTCGCGGGTTTGCAGCATCCACAATTTACCCTGCTCGATGGTGAACTCAACGTCCTGCATTTCGCGGTAATGTTTTTCCAGTTTATCGCAAATATCAAGGAACTGGGCGTAGGCTTCGGGGAGTTCTTTTTCCATCTCGGCGATGGGGTGGGGGGTGCGGGTGCCGGCTACCACGTCTTCGCCCTGAGCGTTGAGCAGGTAATCGCCGTACATAATATTTTCGCCGGTGGCCGGGTCGCGGGTGAAGGCTACGCCGGTGCCGGAGGTGTCGCCCATATTGCCGAAAACCATCGTCATAATGTTGACGGCGGTTCCCAGATCGTGGGCAATGCCGGCGGCGTTGCGATAGTCAATGGCGCGTTTGCCGTTCCAGCTCTTGAAAACGGCTTCGGTGGACAGCTTGACCTGCTCGATGGGGTCCTGGGGGAAATCGCTGCCGGTACCGGCTTTGTAGATTTTCTTGAATTCTTCGGTCACTTCCTGCCACTGTTCGGCGTTCAATTCGGTGTCTCTTTTGACGCCTGCTTTGGCGCGGGCTTCGTCCAGCACCTCTTCAAAAGCGTCGTCATCCAGGCCCATCACCACGCTGCCGAACATCTGCACCAGGCGGCGATAAGAGTCGTAGACAAAGCGGGCGTCGCCGGTCAGTTTGACCATCCCTTCCGCGACTTCGTCGTTCAGGCCAATGTTGAGGACGGTGTCCATCATACCGGGCATCGAGAATTTGGCCCCGGAGCGGCAGGAGACCAGCAGCGGCTTTTCAGCGTCGCCGAATTTCTTGCCGGTCAGTTCCTCGACCTTTTTCATCGCTGCCAGTTCTTGTTCCCACATGCCTGCGGGAAAATTTTCGCCGGCGTCCAGATAAGCGTTACACGATTCAGTGGTCACGGTAAAGCCGTGCGGCACGGGAACGCCCACGCGGGTCATTTCGGCCAGATTAGCGCCTTTGCCGCCCAGGAGCGCGCGCGTGCTTTCCCAATCGCCGGCGTATTTTTCGGCCTCGGCTACTTCTTCAAATGCGTAAACCCATTTTTCACTCATTGCTTAAAAAGCCTCCTGTATAAGGTAGTAAGTAGTATGGTCATCGGTAGACGGTAGACGGTAGACAGGGGTGGGGGAAAACCCCTGTCTACCGTACCCAAAAAGAGGGGCATACCATCTACTGTCTACCATTTTAACAAACCTGAATATTATAGAAGTGGGAATTGGTTTTGGCAAATGTTGTGAAGGGGGGAACAGGATTTTGACACGCCCTTGCCCATTCACTACAATAAATTCGTCCCGCCCCTGAGCGGTGGATAGATTGGAAGGTAAGGAAGTAATTCTCATTTTGCGGGATAGGCGCGGGGCTGAAGCCACCGCGCTAAAAGGGCAAAGCTCTTCGAGCTATAAATTTAGCCCGACAGGGCTTCGCTCTTTTAGCGCGACGGCTTTAGCCTCGCGCTTTTTGGTCAAAATGAGAATTGCTGTCAAGGCTCGCAGTCCAACTCCTCGAACAAGAATTGCGCCCGCTCTTGACAACTCAACCCCCGCGAAACCTGCTCGCGGGCGATCTCCAGCAGCGCGCCCGGATCGGCGACGTAGATATTCACCGACCCGTCGGGCCCGGCGGCAATGACCCGGTCCCCGGATGGGCTGTAGTTCACATCTCATCGTAGCGATCTCGCAAGAAAACAGTCAATCTACAGCAAAAAATTGATTATAAGGCAGCAGCACGTAAACCCGCGATGAACTCCCTTTGAACATAAAGCCGTTGTCAAACACTTGCACTACGCCGACATTCTTTAATCTGCCTGAGCTGTTATCAAAACCGTATTCCTTGTAACCGTTCACCCCCACCCCCCTCAATCCCCCGTTCACGGGGGGAAGTTCAAAGACTCTCCCCCTTTGTGAGGGGGGAGTTGGAGGGGGGTGAACGGTTACCAATATTCCGGCCCTAAAAACTCTGGAATACGTGGGGATTGACGCCGTCAAAGAGATGGCAAAGCGTCTGGGGATTACCTCGCTAACGAGAGACGACTACGGACTGGCATTGGCGCTGGGCGCCGGCGAAGTATCGCTGCTGGAAATGACCGGCGCGTACCAAACCCTGGCCAATGTCGGCCAACGAGTTCAGCCTCATGCTATTGCCCAAATCCTGGATGCTGCCGGCAACGATCTGACACCGCCCCTGGCGCGCCAAGAACAAGTTGTACGCCAGGAACACGCCTATCTGATCACCAATATTCTGCGGCAGAATGACCCGCAGGCGTTACCTCAAACCATGACCCTGTCACGTCCAGTTGCATTTAAAACCGGCACGACCAACGATTTCCGCGACAATCTGGTCATCGGCTGTACGCCTGATTTGGTAGTTGGCGTTTGGCTTGGCAATGCCGACAACTCATCAATGAAAGGGACAACAGAATTTCCCGGAAGCTGAATTTAAGGCCAAAATCGTCTCATACCCAAAATGCACCCGACATAACACGACGGTTTGACATTATGTCTACTTTAGTTTAAACTTAACATATCGCATTCGTTAAGGGGTACGCTTTGAATTTGGTATTGATTATGGCGGCGCAATCGCTTTCTGGCGACCTGATTTCTGACCGCCGTCAATTTTGCCGCGCAATTTATCTTTGGCGGTCTACGATTCTCCGTCTGCCCTGAAATACTTTCTGAGAGCTTCCTGAACACTTCTGCTGCGTTCACCTTCGGCAGGCTTGTTGAAGCGCCTGACGAAGGGGTCGGCAGACAAGCAGAATTGTGACTCTGGCCTTGAGTGTGGTAAAATTACGGTGTGCGTCTTTTTGTGACCACAATAAAAATAGATGGCGCTTAAGTTTAAGTGGCGGTTCCGGAATTCCAAACTATAGTTTGGGACTCCACCACTTATTCTTTCATCGCCACCCAAAAATATACTATGTAAAGAAGAGAGGATTTGTACATTGAAGGTTACAACAAAAACACTGGATAATTGTGAAGTATTGATGACCGTTGAAATTGATGATCGTCAGAGAGATGAGATTCTTAAAAAAGCCGCTCGTCGAATTGCCAGAGAGGTCAGAATTCCCGGTTTTAGGCCGGGGAAAGCGCCTTACAGGTTGATTTTAAATCGTTTTGGCGAAGAGGCCATTCAAGAAGAAGCGATGGATCATCTGACGCAAACTATTTACAAAAGGGCCATCAAAGAAGCGGAGGTAGAACCTTACGCTCCGGCTACTATGGAAGAGATTGAATGGAATCCGCTGGTGATGCAGATCAAGGTTCCCACCGACCCGGTGACTGAGTTGGGAGACTATGGCGCTATGCGTCTGGAAACCGAAGCGGTAGAGGTCAGCGACGACGAGGTAGCGCGCCAACTGGAGCAGTTGGCAGAACGCTATATCACTTTTGAGCCGGTTGAAAGAGCCGCGCAATGGGGCGACATGGTCTCTATCACCATTTCTGAAAAAGATATTGCCTCTGGCGATATGCTGGATGAAGACCGGGAAATGGAAATTACGCTGGCAGAGCGAGACGATGACGCCCCTGAACTTGATCTGCATACGCCCTTGACAGGGATGTCTGAAGACGAGGAAAAGACCTTTACGCAGACCTTTAGCGAAACCTATCCGGAGAAAAAATACGCCGGTAAAGAAATTGAATTCCACGTGCTGGTCACCGCAGTCAAAGCCAAAGAAGAAGTTGAATTGGATGATGACCTGGCCACTATGGTTGGCGATTTTGATACTCTGGATGAGTTGAAAGAAAAACTCAGAGAAGATATTGCCGAGCAAAAACAGTATGAAATTGATGGCGGATTAATTGAAGAGGCTATGGAGAAATTGGTCGCGGAAGCGAAAACCATCAAATGGCCTTCTGCTATGGAAGAAGATGAACTTGATAACGCCATCAAAAATCAGGAATTCAAGCTTGAACAGAGCGGCTTGAATTTGAAGGCAATGCTAAGCGCCGAACAAAAGACGCTTGAAGAGTACCGCGAAGAAACGCGAGAGAAGGTCAGAGAGAATCTCAAGTACAGTCTGGCTTTGAGTAAACTGGTTGAACTGGAAGGCTTAACCGTAGATGGCGATGAAATTGCTCAGCAAGTGGAATGGATGATAGCAATGTCCGGCGGCAGTCAGGAAGCCAGAGACGCTTACACCTCGTCGGAAGGCGCGCGCGTAGTTGCCAACAATATCCTGACAGACAAAGCGCGACGGCGATTGCTGGCAATTGTCAAAGGCGAAGCCGAAGAAGAAGCTGATGAGGCCGAAGCCGAGGAAGCCGTCGTTGAAGAAGAAGCTGTCGTTGAAGAAGAATAATCAGCGCTTACTCTTCACCATAAAGCGCTTACTCTTCACCATAAAGGAGTTTTAACATCATGACAATCCCTCTCCCCCAGGCAATGGTTCCTATGGTCATCGAGACCACCGGGCGCAGCGAGCGAGCCTACGATATTTTTTCCTTGCTGCTCAAAGAGCGTATCATCTTTTTGGGAACCGCCATCAATGATCAGATAGCCAACTTGATTGTGGCTCAATTACTTTATCTCAACCAGCAAGACCCGGAACGCGACATTTCTATGTACATCAACTCGCCCGGCGGCATTATCTACGCGGGGCTGGCTATCTATGATACTATGCAGTCCATCGCTAACCCCATCAGCACCTTTGCCGTTGGCGTAACCGCCAGTATGGCTACCGTTCTCCTGGCCGGGGGAACCCCCGGCCAGCGATACGCATTGCCCCACGCCACCGTGCATATGCACCCGGCCGGCGGCGGCGCTCAGGGTTATACCCCCGATGTTGAAATTCAATTCAAAGAAATGAAACGCCTGCAAGACACCATGCATCACATCATTTCCAGGCATACCGGGCAGAGCGTAGAGAAGATTGCCGATGACTTTGAGCGTGACCGCTGGATGGATGCGCTGGCAGCCAAAGAATACGGTCTGGTTGACGAAGTAATGGGCGCGCCTATTTTGGCCGAAGTAGCCGAAAAAAACAAAGAAGCCGAAACAAGCGCAGAAACGGAATAAATTATGGTCAACAGGTTTCGAACTGACACCCAAACCTGCTCATTTTGCGACCGCAATCAAGACGATGTGAATCGCCTGATTGCGGGGCCTGCTCACGTTTATATTTGCGATGAGTGCGTTTATTTGTGTAAAGACATTCTGGAGAAAGAAGAAAAAAAAGCCGCCACAAAGAATAAATCAACGGCGGTTAGACTCCAGCGAAGCCTGTCGCCCAAAGATATTTATGAGCGATTGAATGAGTGGGTTGTGGGTCAAGATAGAGCCAAGAAAGTATTATCCGTAGCTGTCTACAATCATTACAAACGCATAGATGTCAAAAGCAAAAGCGATGATGTTGAATTGCAAAAAAGCAATATTTTGCTGGTTGGCCCCACCGGGTGCGGTAAAACCCTATTGGCCCAAACCTTGGCGCGTATTCTGGACGTTCCCTTTTGCATAGTTGACGCCACCGCGCTTACCGAAGCCGGTTACGTGGGCGAAGATGTAGAAAATATCCTGCTGCGTTTACTGCAAGCGGCGGATTTTAATGTTGAATTAGCCCAAAAAGGGATCATCTACATCGATGAAATAGACAAAGTGGCGCGTAAATCCGGCGAAAACCCCTCCATCACCCGCGACGTATCCGGCGAAGGCGTTCAACAGGCGCTGTTGAAGATCATCGAAGGCACAACAGCCAGCGTACCGCCTCACCTGGGACGCAAACATCCCGGTCAGGAATATATTGAAGTAGATACCTCTAACGTCCTCTTTGTCTGCGGCGGCTCCTTTGATGATGTTGACAGCATTGTCTCGCAACGCATAGGCGCTAGAGGGCAATTTGGCTTTCCACAGCAGTCCGGGAAAACGCTCACCCTGCAAAAACGCATCTCCAGCGACGAACTTCTGCGCCAGCTTATACCCGATGACCTGATTGAATATGGCCTGCTCCCCGAATTTGTGGGCCGCTTGCCCGTACTTGTCACCGCCGACGCGCTGGACAAAGCTGCGCTGATGAGCATTCTGGTTGAACCGAAAAACGCCCTGGTCAAACAATTTCAGCGCCTTTTCAAACTGGATGACGTGGAACTGGCCTTCACCACCGAAGCGCTGGACGCCGCAGCGGAAGCGGCTTACAAGCAAAAAACCGGCGCGCGCGGCTTGCGCACCATCATCGAAGACACCTTGCTGGACGTTATGTACGAAATCCCCTCCCGGAAAGAGATCAAGAAATGCGTCATTACCAGAGCGGTTATCCTTGGCGACAGCGAACCTGAGTTGTATGACGGCTACGGGCGAGCGCTCAACGCGGAACTTGATATGGCCGCTTGAGCAAACCCTGACGACATCTGCCTTAAGTAGTTTCAAAGCGCCTCCACAAATGAGGCGCTTTTTTGTTCAGCGTTTTCGCCTTGTTGCTTTGGCGCTTCCATTTCTGGTGGCTTCCAGTTTCAGCAATCGTTGATTGAAACTCCATAACACCAGCAGAATTTGACCGATAGCTTGTTCGGTTGTGATGCCATCTCTTTCCCAAAGTCTTAGTAGTTCCTTCAAGTCGTGATGAGCCATAATTCCTCCAAAATAGTACGCTGCTATAGTTGATTGATATAACGCTAAACCGGATAGACTTCTGCAAAAAAAGACGAGTACACTAATTGCTGACTCGTATTGGTATTATAACACTTAACCGTGTGTTTGTCAACTGCCAATATCGACAATGATGCCCCGTCATTATTTGCATCTTGTCTTATCAAAA
The DNA here is from genome assembly GCA_011192195.1 of Chloroflexota bacterium. GTDB lineage: Bacteria > Chloroflexota > Anaerolineae > 4572-78 > 4572-78 > DUEH01. The sequence continues at coordinate 23,943 of DUEH01000012.1, forward strand.
GTATACTTTAGTCGCAACACCGCAAAAGCTACACAAAGAAATTGTGTGCGCTAATAATTTTGCATCGAATTACGCCGATTTCACGAATTTTTATTGGTAACTACTCACCTACCCTCCTCAATGCCCGGTAAAGCGGGGGCAGGCTCTCCCCCCGTTAACGGGGGGAAGTTTAAAAGCCTCCCCCTGATTTCGGGGGGAGGTTTGGAGGGGGGTGAACGCTTGCATCGTAAATCGTAAATCCAAAATCGTAAATCATTTAGTTGCTTTTTCGAGAAGAATCTATGCCAAACTGGCGTCGTTTTCTATTCAATTCTACTGTCATCTGGGTAATCCTCCTGTCCTTGGTCAAGAGCGCTGTGCCGGCGGCAAAGGCTCAAGAAAATCAACCGTCCATCAACCCCCAGGTGGAAGCCGTTTTTGAGCAATTATCTACGGACGAGAAGATAGGCCAGCTTTTCATTGTCACCTTTGAGGGCAATGATTTGAGCGATGACAGCCGGATAACGCGCCTTGTCCGGGACTATCGCGTTGGCGGCGTCTGGTTGCAGGCAAGCAATAAACTGACTGTGAATGAGGACGTCAGCAGTCAGGATGCGCTGCCGGGTACGCTCGATATGGTCAATCGCTTGCAGGGGGGCATTTACCACCCTTCGCAATTGCAATTGGGCGTCATTACAAGCGCCGTATCGCTGACAATTACAGAGAGCCTGTCGCCTACCGATACACTGAGCCGTACGGTTGCGCTGACCCAACCCTTAATGGGGGGCGCTACGCCCATCCCTCTTTTTATTGCGGTTGACCACGAAGGCAACGGCTATCCCCACACCCTCCTTTCGCCGGAACTGAGCGATGCGCCCAGCGGTATGGTCTTGGGCGCAACCTGGAATCCGGCTTACGCCGAGCAAGTGGGTGATACGGTTGGGCGCGAATTAGCTGCGCTGGGCATCAATATGCTCTTTGGTCCGGTGCTGGACGTGGTAGATAATCCCAGACCGGAACTGATTGGCGGTATTGGCGTGCGATCCTTTGGCGGAGACCCCTACTGGGTCGGCTCGATGGGCCGCGCTTATATCAGAGGCGCCCACACCGGCAGTAACAATCAGCTTTTGACCATTGCCAAGCATTTCCCCGGCGCAGGGAGTATTGATCGCCAACTGAATCAGGATGTACCAACTATTCAGAAACTATTGGGACAATTGCAATTGGTGGAACTGGCTCCCTTTTTTGCCGTAACTTCAGTTGGCGTCACCGCGCCGGAAGAAACCACCGATGGCTTGATGACCGCTCACATTCGCTACCGGGGGCTGCAAGGCAACATCAGGGATTTAACCAAACCAATCAGCCTGGACCCGCAAAACCTGCCCGCTATTTTATCCGACCTGTCGCCCTGGCGAGACGCCGGCGGCTTGATTATCAGCGGACCCCTCGGCGCGCCGGCGGTTGTAAAAACCTACAAAGCCGACGAAGGCGACTTCCCTGCCCGTCGAATTGCGCTGGATGCCTTTTTAGCCGGCAGCGATGTCTTGCTTCTGTCAAACTTTGGCCCTTCTGACGATAGCAGCGAAGAAACGCAATTTGATCACATTGTCACTGCTATTGAGTTCTTCAAAGATAAATACGAAAGCGATCCTGCTTTTCAGCAACTGGTAGATACCTCTGTTCGGCGCATCTTGCAGGCCAAACTGAAATTGTATAACGATTTTGCCCCGGAAAAGGTCATCAAATCCAGAGACAATCTGACTGCGCTATCAGGCAATGCCGACAGCTTGAGCGATGTAGTGCGCGATGGGATAACGCTTGTTTACCCTGACCCGGCTGAATTGGCCGACCGCATCCCCAGTCCCCCGCTTGGAGATGAAATAATCCTGATCTTCACCGATGACCGGCAAGCGAAGCTGTGTCCTGACTGCGAAGATTTCTACCTGATAGACCCGGCATCGCTGGAAAAGATGATGCTGAATTTGTACGGCCCTGACGCCAGCGATCAGATTGCGCCGGAGCGCATTGCCAGCTTTACCTTCACTGAACTGGCCGACGCTTTGAACGATAATCCGGATACCATTGTGCGTAACGCCCAGCTATCCGCTTTGCTGCGGCGAGCGGGCTGGATAATTTTTGCTATGCTGGACATAGACACTGTCAACTACCCCGGTTCCGGCGTGGTAAAACAATTCCTGGATGCGGGATCGCTTGATTTGCGGGACAAGAAGGTGATTGTGTTGGCTTTTGATGCGCCGTACTATCTGGACAATACAGAGGTGAGTATTTTAACGGCCTACTACGGCGTGTATAACAAAACCCAAAAGCACATCGAAGCTGCGGTCAGATTGCTTTTTAAGGAATTTAGCGCTGCGGGACACTCGCCGGTGAATATTGACGCAGTTGAATACAAAATCCCTGATGTGCTGGAACCGGACCCTAATCAGGTCATTACCCTGGAATACTTCAAAGAGACGGCAGACGCCGCAGAAGATGAGACGACGCCAACGCCAGAACCTGTCATTGAAGGAACGCCTGAAGCTGTGGCTATAGAGATTGAGGTAGGTGATCGCCTGGTTATACGTACCGGCGTGATTGTGGACAAAAACGGAAATCCGGTTCCGGATAACACGCTGGTTTCATTCAATAGAGCCTATCCCCAAGAGAGTTTGGAACTGGCGCCCATCATTGTGCCAACACTTAATGGCGTGGCGCAAACTGTGATTGACGTTGACCGGGAGGGGATGCTGGAAATTACGGCAGAGAGCGGCGAAGCTACTGAATCAGGCAAAATCATCATCGAAGGCTCCACCATCACCATCGAAACGCCCACGGCAACCAGCACGCCTACATCTACGGCAACCAGCACGCCCACGGCAACCAGCACGCCTACCAACACGCCTACCCCCACGCCTACAACAACCAATACACCTACACCCACGTCTACCCCCACATCTACGCCCACGCCACCGCCGCCTCAGCCGCCTGTCTTGCGTTCGCCGGATTTACTTTTTTCCGTGTTGGTTTTAATTGCTTTAGGATTTATTGTCTTTGTCACAATGACATCGCTAAAAATGCCGCTGGAAGCGCGTTTGTGGCCGGCGTTAATGGTGGCAGCCTTTGGTCTGGCCGGCTATGTACTCTACGGCTTCTTTGCCGTACAATTGGCTGAAATGAGCATGGTGGGCGATTGGGTGAGACAGAATACCAAAACGCACTGGCTGACGCCTTTGGTCACATTGCTCTTTGCTTTGCTGGGTGTTGGTGGCTTGAAACTTTTTGAAATGATCAGCCGGGCGCGTAATAGCGCTGAAAACAACGACGAATGACGAGTTACCAAGCGACGAATCATCATTCGCCATTCGCCATTCGCCATTCGCCATTCGCCATTCGCCATTCATAAATTGGCTTAGGGTTGGGGGAGTGTGGGGGCAAAGAAGGTAACAATCATCGCCAGAGCCAACAGCAGCCCCACAACTGCCAGGAGCGTTTTGTTTTCCAGCAGCGCGCTTTGTACGTTATGAAGTTGCAGCCACCAATCACTATTTGCGCCCATTAAGGCAAAACTTCGGCCTTTCAACAGTTCTTCGTTGAAGTCTGCGGCGGTAGCGGGGCGTTCATCGGGGTGCATTGCCAGCGCGTGTAAAATGGCCTGTTCTGTTTTTGAACTGACAGAGGGATTGAACTCTCTGAGCGATAGTTGCTTGTTTGGATACAGAAAGCGTTCTTTGGCTTCTGTGGGTGGGCGCAGCGCTAATAGGTGGAACAGTGTGGCGCCCAAAGAATAAATATCAGAACGAGCGTCTGTGTGGCCTGTATCACCGCCGTATTGCTCCAGCGGCGTGTATTGAACCGTCCCTTTTCCTTGCAGCACGGTAACTGTTCGGTCATCGTCCGGGGCCATTACTTTTACCAAGCCAAAATCAACTAACTTCAGCGGCCCGCTTTCCGTTAATTTGATATTGGCCGGTTTGATGTCTCGGTGTAAAATGGGCGGGTCTTGACTGTGTAAGTAAATGAGCGCGTCAAGTATCTGTTTTGCCCACTCAAGCACTTTCTTTTCCGTGATGTGTACACCTTTTACTTTGGCTTCTTCAATCTTTTCTCGCAGATCGCGCCCGGATACAAAGTCCATCACCAGATAATCGCGGCCATTGTAAAGGAAAAAGTCAGATACTTTGGGCAGATTAGGATGATCCAGACGGGCCAGCACATTGGCTTCGCGGTGAAATTGAGCCTGAATCTGCTCTTGATAGCTTTTTGACGCGCCAATATCAGTAATTACTTCTTTGATGGCGCATAGACGGCCTGACAGTCTCAGGTCTTCAGCTTTATAAATGGACCCTTGACCGCCTTTGGCGACCAGTTCTACAATATGGTATCTGGACCACAAGGTGGTTCCAGGGGATAGCGGCTCAGACATCAATCCTCATTCAATTTACGATTTTGGATTTGCGATTGGTTTCGGAGGCCATCTTAATCGTCAATCGCAAATTAGATAGAAAAACCCAAGACATTACGCAAGAAATTTAACCCAACTATGAACATAAGTCAAGTATGACACCTTCAGGAAAGGAGCGCTTGAACAATGAATGAGGAATTTGCTATATTGCTGGTTCAGGAAGGGGATAGCCCCAGAAATATCTGGGAATTGGATAAGCAAGAGATCATCATTGGGCGCGGCGATGACTGCGATGTGGTTGTTAATGACCGTCAATCGTCTCGGCATCACGCAAAAATAGTCCGCGAAGGCGAACGCTATAAGGCGCTGGATTTGAACAGCAAAAACGGCACTTTCCTGAATGGTACACCAATAAGCGCCAAACCGCAATACCTGAGCGATGGCGACCAGATAGGGATTGCCTTGAGCAGCCGCCTGGTTTTTGTGGATGCCGGGGCTACCGCGCCCTTGTTTGCTGAACATAAATTTAAAGCGGAAATCAGGATAGATCAGGCTGCCAAACGGGTTTGGGTGACGGGGAAAGAATTATCGCCGCCCCTGTCATTAGCGCAATACAGGCTTCTGGAATTGCTCTTTTCCAGACGGGGAGGCGTGGTGAGCCGGGATGAGGTTGTGTCTCAGGTCTGGTCAGATGAAGAGGCCGAAGGCGTATCTGAGCAGGCCATAGACGCTCTGGCCCGCCGTCTGCGCGAGCGCATTGCAGAAGTTGACCCTGATACGCAGTATGTACTCACCGTGCGCGGACATGGATTCAGACTGGAGAATTTTGCCAAGTAGAGCGAATTACGAATGACGAATGACGAGTTACGAAATTCTCCCAAATTCATTCGTAACTCGTAATTCGTAACTCGTCATTTGCTCACCTCTACTTCGGTTAAGGTAAAACTCACGCGCGCCGGGTTTCCGGCGACATCCAAAATATCCAGGCGCTTTCCATCTTCCGGCGAGTATAGCCCCACAACCAGTGGATGCGCGCCAGACGGCGTATCCGGCGAAAGGTGCAGAGCGTGCGCGTCGGGGATAATTTGGCCGGGGCGCCAATCATTGGTGGGATAACGCGCGCAAACCGGCAGGCTATCGGCTTGCGCGTATTTGTGTTCAGAATCCAGATGGACAAAGGTTTTGTAGCTTTCTTCCATCGGAACCAGCGATTGCCAGTAGAGCGTGAGAACAATTCGCCCGCCGGGATGGGCGCGCCGCGCATCCAGATCATACCCCGCCAGCTTGATTTTTCCCCCAAAATTGACATCACTTGAAAATTCCCACTGTGAGTTACGGCTGAACGCGGCGGGCGAGGCGCTTTCATTAAAAGCGTTTTCCAGTTCAACCTGATTCAGCGTTTCCAAATTGAGCGTCGTTGGCTGTCGCTGGTGGATGGTCAGGGTGTTGCCGTTAGCCTGCTCAATGCGCCCCACCGCAGTGTAGCTGGTTGCCAGCAGGTCTTTCGGCAACGGAACCGGGTCAATCACGGTAGAAGCTGCGTAGAAGAATTCCGAGCCGGGGTCGCAGGCGCGGGGAGCGTGGCGCGTGTACCAACTTGTCACATCCTCTTCCTCATTGCTGTCGTAGTCGCCCGCCAGCGCGCCGTCGGCAATCAGCGCTCCCACCGATTTCCAGCCCACGCGATGCGCAAAGCCAAAAAAGCCGGTCTCCGGGCGGTCATCGAAGGGTGTATAGAAAATAGCCGGATTACTGGCGGGGTAACTGGGCAGAAATTCTACGTCGTGGCGCGCAAAGGCGTTCCACAGGTAAAGCGTAGACAGCGCCAGCAGCAGCGCGTTAGCAGCCAACCGCGCGGCAGGGTTAAGGCGAATTTCCCCCGCCGACCAACCCGCCAGCAGCGCCCAGCCGGGTAGTACCGTGTAAATGTGCGTCAGCGGCGTGGCAACGGCAAAATTATAGCCCATAAACGGCGCGGCGAACCAGAGCAGGGCGGCTTGCTGGGGCAGACTAAGAGCCGGCGACAGGAAGACGGCCAGCAGAACCAGCCCAAAAGGAATTGCCGTCCAATTTCCCAGCGCATCCGGCCAAAGCGCCAACCCGATGATAATTACTGCCGCTGCCCCCCCCGCCCAGCGACGCCCCCATTTCACCTTCCACAGCGACCAGCCCACAAAGCCCGCCAGCAGCAGTCCCGCTATCAAAACGTAATAAAACGAACTGTAGAAGCTGTTGAAGTGCAAAAAGTCCAGCAGGTTATTTTTCAGCAGCCCCTCGCCGATGCGGTCTTCCAGATAACTTCCGGTGCGGCCAATTTGCGGATCAAGAAAGTAGGGCAGGTAAAAGAGAAACGCGCTGCCCAGAAAAGCGGTTAACCAAAGGATGAAGGATGAAGGGTGAAATCGAAAGGTGGAAGGGTGAAGGATGAAAGATGAAGGATGAAGGGCTTGTCCTGAGCCTGTCGAAGGGATGAAGGATGAAAATCCCGTTCCAAAACTCTGTTTGGGAACAAGACCTTCCGCCTTCATCTTTCTGCCCTCATCCTTCACAAAAAGCCAGCCGATAGCTGGAATGACCAGAATAGCGTCGTAGTGAGCCAGCAGGCCAACGCCCAGAAAGAGGCCGGAAACAAAGGCCCAGCGTCCTTCTTTGTTTTGTCGCCATTGCCAGACTGCCCACAGGGAAAGGGCGCTCATCCACAAGACAATGGTCTGGTACTGCACAATTCGGCTAAAACCGAGCGTAAAGCCGCTGGCGGCCAAAATTGCCGCGCTGTAGAGGGCGGCGCGTTTGGAGAACCAGCCTTCGGCCAGCAAGTAGAGGGTGAGAATGCCGCCCATTCCGGCGATGGCAAAGGGCAGTCGCGCCGCGCCTTCGGTGATGGGGCTGCTTAAGCGCCACACGGCGGCGGGAAGCAGGACTTCGCCGGGGCCTTTGCCGCGTAGAAAGAGAGTGTTGTCGTGCCCGTCAATGATTTCGGCGGCGGTGATCATCGCCAAAGATTCATCGCCTTGAAATTCGCTATAATTGAGATAAGTAAATCGAAGGAGAAAAGCCAGTAGAAAGACAATCGCGATAAACCCGGTTTGTGGTTTCAGGTTTCGGGTTTCGGGTTTTACAACCTGAAACCTGAAACCCGAAACCACAAACCCCAAACCCGAAACCACATTCAACAGCGCCAGCAGATGCCACAGGCGCAGCGGACCGGGCAGGTAGTGCAGCGCCAGCGCGCCCAGCGACGTAATCGCGTAGCTCAGCCCCAGCGAGAGAACGATGAGGGGGAGGATTCGCTGTTTTGGCAGGAGCCGGTTAGCCCAGCCCCAGCCGGGCAGAACCAGCGCCAGTAAAATTGCGCCCGGCAGTTGCAGGGGAGGGATGAGCAGGCTGAAATTGGCTATGAGTAAAAGGGTGAGATAGACGGTCATAATGGCGAATGGCGAATGGCGAATTGGCGAATGGTGAATGGCGAATGGTGAATGGTGAATGGTGAATGGCGAATGGTGAATGGTGAATGGCGAAAGATTATTTACTATTCACTCTTCACTCCTTTTCCCGGCGCAGGCGTTCTGCCTGACGCTCTTTGGCCGCATCCCAACGACGGCGTTGGGTGTCGTTTTCCAGAATCAGGCCGGGGACTTTTGTGGCGCGGCCATTGTCGTCCAGGGCTACGTAGACCAAGCGAGCGGAGTTGGTGTGCGTTTGTTCGCCGGTGATGGGGTTTTCGGCGGTTACGCGCACGCCTACCTCCATTGATGTGTTCCCCACGTAGTGAATACTGGCTTTTAGCGTAAGCAGATTACCCACGTGTACCGGCGAATGGAAGGTCATTGAGTCAATGGCAATGGTGACAGCGGGGCGCTGCGCGTGGCGCATAGCGCATAAGCCGCCGGCTTCGTCAACCAGTTTCATAATGATACCGCCGTGAACGTTTCCCAACGGGTTAGCGTGTTGCGGTAACATAAATTGGTGCAAACTTACTTCTGAATCGGCTACCCGTTTTTTGTCAGGCATTTTAACATTCCTTGCAAGTTGGAGATTAGGAAATCAGGAGATTTTTAATCCCAATCTCTAATCTTTAAGTTCCAATCTCTATTTTACGCGACGCGCGTGAAAACAATACCCGTGCCAGTTATGAACCACTATTGACGCGCGTTTGCGACCATCTTCCAGTTCTACGGTAACGTGTTCTATCTTCACCGGCTCACCATAGCGTAATTCAACCTGATTGGCGGCGCTTAGAGCATCAGGCGCTTCTACTGTGTGTTCGGCAACTACAGAGCCTTGACTTTTGACGGTGATGAGGTATTGCATAAGGCGAATGGGCGAATGGGCGAATGGGCGAATAGCGAATAGGCGAATGGGCGAATGGGCGAATAGCGAATAGGCGAATAGCGAATGGACAAACTCGCAGCTCGTAAATTCGCAAATTCGCAAATTCGCTCATTCGCTCATTCGCGCAATTTCTCCGGCAATTTTTTTGCCTTGTTTCAGGGCGTCCGGCATGTTTTCTTTGCCTACAACGTGCCAGCGAACCTGATAGCTTTGCAGCAGACCACTCAACTTTTGCCACAAGTCTTTATTGCTGACCGCCTTGCCCGTTTTGGTTTGCCAGTTGTTGTTTTGCCACTGTTTTACCCAGCGCGTGGCGCCGTTTTTCAGATAATCAGAAGGGGTGTAGATGTGGATGGGCAATGGTTTTTTGATGGCGCTTAAGCCCTGAATGGCGGCTTGCAGGTGCATTTGATTGGCCGAAGCGGGCGAAACCGATCCGCTGAGACTTTTTTCCGCGTCTTTGTAGCGCAGGGTGGCGCACCAGCCGCCCTTTTTGCTTTTACCGGAATAGGCGCCGGCGGCAAAGAGATGAATGCTTTGCGCGTCGTCCAGCGGGAGGGCGGCTTTCTGGATGGCGGCGCGCGCCAGCTTGTCGGCGCGTTCGTTCCATTTGTTGCCGGCGTGGCCTTTTGTCCAATGCCAGCTAATTTGGTGGCGTTGAATTTCGGCGTTCAGTTGCTGCCAGCGCGTTTTGTTTTTTAGCGGCTGGTTGTTGCTGCTGCGCCAGCCATTGCGCTGCCAGCCCGCCAGCCATTCGGTGACGCCCCGGCGCAGGTATTGAGAATCGGTGTGCAATTCAATCTGGTGCGGGCCGGGCAGCGCTTTTAGCGCTTCGATGGCGGCTTGCAGCTCCATCTGATTATTGGTGACATTCGCTTCGCTGCCGCTGAGTTCTTGCGGTTTCTGTCCATCCGAAGGGAGCAGAATCGCCGCCCATCCGCCGGGTCCGGGGTTCGGGTTGGCGCCGCCGTCTGTGTAAATGGTTACTTTGTTTGTTGATGCAGGTGACGTCATTAGATTAAATTATGTTTAATGAGAATTTTTTCAACCTCTGCCAGAAATTGATTGATTGGGCGTAAAGATACGCCATCGGGGGTAGCTTCGTGTTCTTCGGGGCGTCCAAAAGGATGCCGATGCCAGAAACCGTATTCTTTGTCTCGTCCGTAAAGTCGGCCTGATGCGCCTATTAACACCAAATTAAAGCGCCCGCTGCGTTGGCTGAAGAATATCTGTATGAACAAATCTGTTTCAATGATGAAGCGTAACGTTACGGTGGCGTCTGTGCGAGCCGTAATTTCAAATGATTGTATGAACCAAAAGCGGTCTTTTGCCGTCAGCGCTTCTACAATAAGGTCATCAATTGTCATCAACTGCCCCTTCATCAGACAATCCGGCTAATTGACGTTGAACGGTTGTGATGCCGTCTACAGCCTGCTCCCATTCCATTGCATCAGATTCTACTTCCCAGGTGTACCCCCGTTGCTTGGTAACTTGTTGACGCTCAAATTCTTCAAAGCTTGTATTGTATTTTTGGCTGAGTTGACGGTTAGTTAGGTTATAACGCGCCAATCGCCGGCGATATTCAGCCTCCAAAAGGATGCGTAGTTTTTGATTGGCGTTATCGGGGTGTCCAAATGAAAGGGCATTCAAATGATGCGCTACCCTGTTTGAAATGGTAATTGTGGTACTCATTTTCTTGCTCCGATTTTTTACTTACGAGGCTGTCTACGCCACGCCCGCTTGAACCAACATTTGATGGCTGATCTGGTTGTGGCGTTCGATGGTGGGGCCGAGGTCAAGGGTGAGCAATTGCCCGTCTTCTACCACGATTTTACCGTTGATAACGGAAAGCCAGACGGTGGCGGGGGTACACGTTACCAGACTGGCAACAGGGTCCGCCAGACCGCCGGCGTGGGGCAGGTCATCCACCCTGAAGGCGATGAGGTCGGCGGCTTTGCCCGGTTCCAGTGAACCGATGTCAGGACGGCGTAATACTTTAGCTCCGCCCAGCGTTGCCAGTTCCAGCGCTTCGCGGGCGGTGAAGCGCTCGGCGGTAGATTCAAAGCCGGGCCAGCCTACGCGCTGCAAGAGCATTGCTTGTCTGGCTTCATCCAGCAAGTGGCCGGCGTCGTTGCTGGCAGAACCGTCTACGCCCAGAGCTACATTCACGCCCGCGTCCAGCATATCACGCACCGGAGCGATGCCGGATGCCAGGATCATATTGCTATTGGGACAGTGGCACACGCCGGTGTGACTTTTTGACAGGCGGTCAATTTCGTCTGTGTTGGGATGCACCATGTGAGCAAACCACACATCGTTACCCATCCAGCCGACGGATTCGGCGTATTCTATGGGGCGCATCCCGAACATTTCCTGACAGAAGCGGTCTTCGTCCTTTGTTTCAGAGAGGTGGGTGTGCAGGTTGACCAGCGGATACTGCCGCGCCAGGTCCGCGCTTTCTTTCATCAGCTTGGTGGTAACGCTGAAAGGCGAGCAGGGCGCCAGACCGATGCGCAGCATAGAACAGGGTTCCGGGTCATGGAAGCTTTCGATGACCCGGATAGAATCTTTGATGATGTGGTCTTCGGTATCGGTAACGCGGTCAGGGGGCAAACCGCCTTTGCTTTCGCCCAGACTCATACTGCCGCGCGTGGGGTGAAAGCGTACGCCAATTTCTTGCGCGGCGCGGATTTCGTCATCCAGTTTTGAGCCGTTGGGGAAAAGGTAGAGATGGTCGGCTACGGTGGTTGCGCCGCTGAGAATTAGCTCTGCTAACCCGATTTTGGCGCTGACGTATACGGCTTCCGGCGTCATTTCCGCCCAGATAGGGTAGAGGTATTTGAGCCAGTCAAAGAGAATTTTGCCGTCGCCGGTGCCAATGGTGCGGGTAAGGGTTTGGTAAAGGTGATGGTGACAGTTTACCAGCCCCGGCGTCACCACTGTGCCGCGCCCGTTGATAATGCGATCCGGCTTCAGGTCAGGGTTGGCTTCCAGTTCTGCGGTGCTGCCTACCTGGCTGATGACGTTATCTTCCACGTAGATGGCCCCGTCTTTTATTTCGCGGCGTTGGACGTCCATTGTGACCAGAACGTCAATATTTTTGACCAGTAAAGTTGACATAAAGCACCTCCGTGTTTGCAATAAAAGTCTTGTCGGGCGCGGATTGATGAGGGTGAAATTATTCTTCGGGATACAATCCAACCGCTTGCAGGCGTTGGCGTTCCTCTATTCGCAGAGGGTTATTGATGCGTAAAATTTTAACCGTTACCCTGCCTTTCGGCGTAAGCGGACGGATAAAAGCGCTTTCCAGTTGAAAGTGGTTCTGCCAGGATTGCGTCCGCGGGTTGAAAAAGGGGACCAAACTTTCGGTTTGCCAGTCAATAGAACCAATGTTTGGCCCTTTATAGCGGTTGCAGCGCAGACAGGCTAACGCCAGATTGTCGGCGTTGGTTTTGCCTTCGTGCTGAACAGGAATGATGTGGTCCGGTTCATGCCGGTACGCGCTTGCGCCTTGAGGGTGCAAGCAATATTCGCAGCGTCCCTGAGCGCGTTTAAAAACCAGGTTTCGTAAAGATGCAGGTATGTTCATTTGGCAACGGGCATTAGTTGTTGTTGAACCCGGGCTTTTAACAAAATCATCAGATGTTCAATTTTTTCAATTTCATTCAGTTCTGCCTGTTCTTCCGGCGAAAGCAGACCGGACTGGTTTAAAGCCAGCAGGCGATGCAGACGCTTCTGGCGTTCTTCAGAAACAGTGTAGCCCATTACTTCAAGCGGGGTGGGTCCCGTGGCTAAAAAATCTATAATTTCCGAAGCGGTTTGCGCGGCGGGCGTTTTGAATCCCGCCAAACTTAGTTCCAGCACAAAAGGGAGCCAGGGGCGCATAGGTTGTATTTTTTGAGCCAGATCATTGGGCATTGTTAATAGCATTTCAACCATTTGTCATTCTCCGTATAAGCGCACCGCCAGGTTTTACACCTGAATTAGGGCATCCACTTAAGGCGGGACAGAGACTTTGCAGGACAAGCTAACAGTTTGTCCTACAAGTGTCCCGCCTTAAACAGATACCCCTGAATTATACACGTAAACGCACAAAGGACGAAGGACGAAAGACGAAAATTCTCTCGTCTAAACCCCTTCGTCCTTCGTCGCTCGTAATTCGTAATTCGAAACTCGTAATTCGTAATTCGAAACCCGTCAGTGTCCCAAATACGCCTCACGAACCATTTTATTGCTCTTCAAAGATTCGGCGTTGTCGGTGAGGACGATTTCGCCGGTTTGGATGACGTAGCCTCTGTGAGCAATTTGCAAGGCCATTAGCGCGTTCTGCTCTACCAACAAAATGGTGGTGCCTTCTTTGTTGATGTTGACAATGGTTTCAAAGATGCTGTCAACCAAAATGGGGGCCAGCCCCATCGAAGGTTCATCCATTAGTAACAGTTTTGGGCGCGCCATCAGCGCCCGTCCGGTGGCTAACATCTGCTGTTCGCCGCCGCTGAGCGTGCCGGATACCTGGTTTTGGCGCTCTTTCAAGCGAGGGAAGAGGGAAAAAACGTGATCGATGTCGTCGTTGATCTCTTTTTTATCCGTTCGCACAAAAGCGCCCATTTCCAGGTTTTCCATCACCGTCAATTGGGCAAAAACGCCGCGCCCTTCCGGAACTTGAGAAATGCCCAGATTTACAATTTTATGGGCCGGATACTGGCTTAGGTCCTGGCCTTCAAATGTTACGCTGCCTGCTCTATGGCGCAAAATGCCGCTGATGGTGCGCAGGGTGGAACTTTTTCCCGCTCCGTTTGCGCCAATAAGGGTGACAATTTCGCCCTGTTCTACTGTCAGCGAAATACCTTTTAAGGCGTGGATATTACCGTAGTAACTGTGTACGTTTTCTAGTTCAAGCATTGCCATAAGCGATTACTCCGCAATTTGTTCTGCTGAATCTACCTGTCCGGCGGCGCCGGTTCCCAGATAGGCTTCGATGACTTTGGGGTTGTTGCGTATGTCTTCCGGCGTCCCTTCGGCAATTTTGGCGCCGTAGTCCAGCACGGTAATCCAGTCCGAAATGCCCATTACCACGCGCATATCGTGTTCAATAAGAAGGACGGTAATGCCCAGATCATCTCTGATATGCTGGATGAAGTCGGTCATTTCGGCGGTTTCGTTGGGGTTCATTCCGGCGGTGGGTTCGTCCAGTAAGAGCATTGTGGGTTTACTGGCTAAAGCGCGGGCAATTTCCAGCCGGCGCTGCGCGCCATAAGGCAGGTTTTTAGCCAGATAGTCGCCAAAGCCGCGCATACCCACAAAGCGCAGCAAGCGGCGAGCTTCCTGATGCGCTTCTTCTTCTTCGCGGCGCGTGCCGGGGCTGGCAAAGATGGCGCCAATCCAGCTTGATTTGAGCTGCGGTTCCTGACCCACCAAAATATTTTCGATGGCGGTCATATTGGAAAACAGCCGAATGTTCTGGTAGGTACGCGAAATACCTTGACGGGTGATTTGGTCGGTGGGGATGCCTTTGATGTCTTCGCCTTGAAAGATAATTTCCCCTTCTTCCGGTGTATAAAAGCCGGTGAGGCAATTGAAGAAGGTGGTTTTTCCGGCGCCATTGGGTCCAATGACGGCGAAGATAGTTTTCTCGTCAATATCAACGCTAACGTTGTTTACGGCTACCAGGCCGCCAAAGCGTTTGCTTACGTTTTTTGCCGTTAAAATTCCCATAGCAACTCCAAAGACAGTGAATAGTGAAAAATGAAAAATGAAAAATGAATAATGGGGGTATTTTCACTCGCTCTCAAACAGAGTTTGGGAACGAGTGAGCGGGAGAACTTTTTAATTTTTCACTTTTAATTTTTAATTGTTTTACGCCGGTGCGGGTTCAATGCCGCTTTCATCCTCTTCGTGGCCGTGCAGTTCACGTTTTTGAACGGCTGCCGGCCAGATACCTTCCGGTTTGACCAACATCATTGTGACCAGCAGCGCGCCAAAGATCAACATTCTATATTCTGAAAACTCGCGCAGTAGTTCGGGCAGGCCAACCAGTACAAAAGCGCCCACTACTACGCCGGGCAGGCTGCCAATACCGCCAACGATGATCAGCGAAAGCACGTTGATAGAGATGAGCAGGTTGAAGCTGTGCGGGTAGATGGAGCCTAGTTTGGCGGCAAAGATGGCTCCGGCCAGACCGGACAGCGCCGCGCCGGTGGCAAAGGCCAGCAGTTTGGTTTTGATCAGGTTGATGCCCATTGCTTCGGCCACGTCTTCATCTTCACGCATTGCCATCCAACTGCGTCCGGTGCGAGAATCGCGCAACCGCCAGGAGATAAAAGCGGCCAGAGCGGCGGCTATAATCACCAGATAATATAATTCCTGAGAGGTTTTCAGTTCAAAGCCAAAGACGATTGGCTTGGGTATGCCCAAAATACCCTGCGCGCCGCCAATGAGTGGCTGTAAAAAGTTCGACAGGGCCAGTACGCGAATGATTTCGCCAAAACCCAGCGTTACAATTGCCAGATAGTCGCCTCTCATACGCAGCACCGGCACACCCAGCAGAATTCCCCACAACACCGAAGCGCCCACCGCAAAGGGCAGCGCTGTCCAGAAGGTCATCTGCACCCCGGTCAATCCGGTAGTTTGAGGCAGTTGGATAGAGGTTAGCAAGCCCATTGTGTAGGCGCCAATGGCAAAGAAGGCTACATATCCCAGGTCCAGCAAACCGGCAAAGCCAACCACAATGTTCAGACCAAATCCCATCAGGGTGTAGATGGCTACAATAACCAAAATTTCTGATAGATAGGACCCTATTATCTGCGGCATAAAGATAGTAATCAGAGACAGGATGACCAGAGTGGAGATTTTAGCGCTCTTTTGGGTGGCGGGCGGGAGTTTATTGAAGGATGTTTTCATTTTCTGACTGCGTAATTTCCATAGTGTGGAAATTACAGCGGCAGAAACAAAAGTAATAACGCTCCCCTGAAGCGATAGCCCTTCTTTGGCGAAGAAAATTCCGGCAAAGGATTTTCCCGCTTTTTTGGCGTCAAACAGTTTGAAGATATTGACAATTACATCGCTGATCAACTCTTCCAGAGTTCCTACGGTAATGACCATTATAATTCCGACCAGAATAGCGCTTCTGGGAACGGGGGGAAGCGTGAAGATAATGGCGCCCAGCAGGCTGGCGACTGCGCTTAGCCCCACCAGGGTCATCAGTCCCGGGATCATTTCCTGCCCAAAAGTGAGCGCTTCAATCAACGCCGGCGAGGCGTTGACAAAAACAGCCCGCAAGGTGAGCGGTTCAATGGCGTAGACCAAAATAGCCAGCATTGCAGAAGCAACAAGTCCGGTGATCAACCCTGCTGCAATGCCAACGCTGCTTTTAGCATTTCCGTTTCTTTTGGCGCTCAGATAACCAAAGATAAAGATAACGCCAAACACCAGGGCAATGCCCAGAGAGAGACTTTTATAAATAATATCTCTTTCAACAAAACTTTCTACCATGCCAAAGAGCGATAGAAGAATCAATATCACGCCGCCTGTAGCGCCTAATTGAATCATCTCTTTAAGATTGAAGTTTGTATCTGCTTGTTGTTTCATTTGCGCACCATCCCTACATCTTCTTCTCTGACAAGGTTTGCCCCAAAATACCCTGCGGGCGGAAAATCAGGATCAGCACCAGCATGGTAAAGGCAATAACGTCTTTAAGCTGGTAGGCCGCCGGAATGCCCAGTCCTTCCAGAACCAGACTGGGGCCAACAGATTCAATGACGCCCAGAACAAGCCCCCCCACCATTGCGCCGGGAATGTTGCCAATACCGCCCAACACCGCCGCGGTGAATGCCTTAATGCCGGGGATGAAACCCATAATGAAGTCAACTTGTTTGAAGAGCAGCCCGTACAGCACGCCGGCCACACCGGCCATTGCTGCGCCAACGACAAAGGTGGTCACAATTACCTGATCCACATCAATCCCCATCAAACGCGCCACGTCTTTGTTTTCGGCAACGGCTCGCATTGCTTTGCCGGTTTTGGTTTTTTGTACAAAGTAGTAAAGAATAAACATCATCGCTACGGCGGTAACAAACACCACTACCTGCGTCTTCAAAACAGGCGCGCCCAAAATAATCCACTTACCGGACAGGATGGCCGGTTCCGGGTACACTTTTTTACCGGAGCCGTAAAGGCCGCGGAAGGCGTACTGCAAAAAATAAGACGCGCCGATGGCCGTGATCAGGGGTACCAGTCGCGGCGCGCCTCTAAGGGGGCGGTAGGCAATTCGTTCTAATAGCGCGGCAATGGTGATTGACATAGCCATTGATACCAGCATCACAATGCTCAGGGCAGCAATGGGGTTACTGTTCAGAAAGCCGGATTTGTCGAAGGCGTCGGCCACAAAATAGGCCGTGAACGCGCCGGACATAAAGACTTCGCCGTGAGCAAAGTTAATCATGAACAGGATGCCGTACACCAGCGTGTACCCCAGCGCAATCAGCGCGTAAATGCCTCCTTGAGCCAGGCCAAAAATGAAAAAATCTCGCCAGACTTCAGCCGTGTATTTGCCGGATGTCAGCCCTTTGTAAGACCCCCAGATAACCAGAACGATGATGCCTACTCTGAACAGCCAGAGCAGGCTATCCACAATGGAAAGATTTTTGAACCTGCCTGAACGCATTATGTTTTCTCCTCAACGTTATGAATTGGATACGGTAGGATATGGTAGACGGTAGACAGGGAGCGCTCCCTGTTTACCGTCTACCATAATCCCCCACGTTCTTTGTGGTCAAAATAACACCTTGTCTTTGAAAGATATTCAAGTATAGCATGGCGTAGTCAAAGCGCAAAAAATGGGCGAATAGTGGGTGTAGAATGACAAAAACTCGTTCCCAAACCCAGTTTGGGAACGAGTTTTTTCATCCTTCATCCAGGGCTGTTCAGTTCTCCGTACAGAGTAGGTGCAATGCACTTTCGCACCGCCTTACAAGGCAAAATTAACTTGTTTTACGCAGTAAATTGCAGGAGAAGACAGTGCGTTAAGTGCATCGCACCTGATGTTTGCGTCTCTGCTTTTTAGAACTGAACAGCCCTGATCCTTCATCCTTCCCTGGTTACCACGTCCGCTGAAACGTGATGTCCCAGGAATAGTGACTGAAGCAGAGCGCGTTAGTTTCTGTGCGGAATTGGCATTCTTCAACCGTGGCGCAGTAATGCGCGGCAATGAGCATCTCGATGGGGATTTGAGAGGCGTTGCCCCCCAACACCGGGCTTTGTTCGCTGCTAACGGGGCGCCCGGCGCCGATATACTCTTTGATAAATAACTCCCATCCCGTGCCGTTGTAAATCAGAAACTCCGCCCGTCCGGGGCCTTTAGAGCCGGAGATTTGCGCCGTGTTGCCGTAAATATCGCCAATG
>DUEH01000120.1 GCA_011192195.1 Chloroflexota bacterium
CCTTCGGCGGCAAGATTCCTGTTTACAAGCCGGTGGCCCTGTCAGAAGAATTCCTGGAAAAGGATCAGCAGCCGGATAACAAAGAATTCCTGCTGGAATGGGCCAACGGCACCGGCCCCACCAGCTTCACCCCCGGTTGGGGCGAATGGCGCGGCTACACCGACGGCGCCGGCCTCGAGGGCCAGCTCGGTGATGTCTTCAACGGCGAAAGCGACCTTGATACCGCCATCCAAAACGCCGCCGACCACGCCAATAGTGTGCTGGAGCGATATTATCCATAGCAGGTGAGCAGGTGGACAGGTGTGCAGGTGGGCAGGTGGGCAGGTGAGCGGGTGAGAAAGTGAGAAAGTGAGCAGGTGAGAAAAAGCTATCTTGCCCACCCGCTCACCTGCTATGGATAATATCGCTCCAACACACTATTGGCGTGGTCGGCGGCGCTTTGGATGGCGGTATCAAGGTCGCTTTCGCCGTTGAAGACATCGCCGAGCTGACCTTCCAGGCCGGCGCCGTCAGTGTAGCCGCGCCATTCGCCCCAACCGGGGGTGAAGCTGGTGGGGCCGGTGCCATTGGCCCACTCCAGCAGAAATTCTTTGTTATCCGGCTGCTGATCCTTTTCCAGGAATTCTTCTGACAGGGCCACCGGCTTGTAAACAGGAATCTTGCCGCCGAAGGTCAGATCAATGGTGCGGGCCGGGCCGGTCATAAAGTCAATGAACTCCCAGGCTTCGTCGGGATGCTCGCAGGTGGCGGCTACGGACATGCTGTCGGGCCAACCGTAAGCGGCGTCGGCGGTAGCTTTGGGGCCGCGCGGAATCGGAGCGATGCCCCACTTGAAGCTGTCGCCGATGTTCTCGCGGTTACCGTTGATGTTCCACGCGCCGTCAACCCACATCGCCGATAGTCCCAGCGGGAAAACATCTTGCTGGCGAACGCCCTCCATCTCCTTCGGTTCCGGGGCTACGCCGTGTTCGTGAATGAGGGAATCGAGGAAAGCCAGCGTTTCCACTGCGTTTTCGTCCGGCTCAAAGCGGGTTTTATTTTCGTTCAACAGGCGACCATTGTTCTGGTAGACCCAGGATTCGATGTGGGCGTAGCGTCCGTAGAACCAGAAGCCGTACTGATCCATTACGCCGTCGCTATTGTCATCTTTGGTCAACGCTTTGGCGGCGCTCAGGAAGTCGTCCCAGGTCCAGCCTTCTGCGGGATAGGGGACGCCGGCGGCGTCAAAGGCGTCTTTGTTGTAGAAGAGAGTCGTTTCTACAAAGGCGAAGGGGAAGGCGTGCATATCGCCGCTGTTTTTGTCGCGTACTACGTCGAAGACGCCGGTGAAGTAATCGTCATCTTTGATGTTTTGATCAACGTAGGGCTGGATATTGTAAAGCAGGCCGTCGCTGATCCACTGATCCACAAATCCGGCGCTCATATTGAAGACGCAGGGCAGATCGTCCGCCGCCGAAAGCGCGCCCAACTTGGTCCAGTAATCGGGCGTGCCGACCACTTCAAAGTCAATTTTGACATTGGGGTGTTCGGCCATAAATTTATCTACCATTTGCTGTTCTTTTTCCTCAAAAGAGGGATCCCACATAAAGTAGCGCAGGGTAATTTCTTCATCGGCGGGGGCTTCTTCTTTGGCGGGAGCTTCCTCTTTGGCCGGCGCCTCCGTTGCGGCAGGGGCTTCTTCTTTGGCCGGCGCGTCCGTGGTGGCAGGTTCGGCTGCGCCGCAGGCAGCCAGCAAGCTGATGATGAGAATCAGGGTGAATAGTTTCAGAAATTTCATTTTGGGTAACTCCTTTTTTCCTTAGAGAGTGATGTTCAAAGTTTGAAATATTTTTCGACAAGCGGGCGAGTCAGGTCATAGGCGGTTCTCCTTTGCTGAGTTAGAAATTAGAATTGTGTGGTGATAAGAACGGAATTTGCAGAATGATAGAATTAAAGATTCTCGCATTCTGCAAATTCTGCTCTCAAATAGGGCGGGCAAGTACACTTTGCGCCCTGCCTACCGCATAAAACCTCAAAGTACCATCTTTCTTTGCTAAACAGTTTTGAACAAAGCCTCCATAGCCAGCGCGCTGGCGCCTTTCAGCCCGGCGCTGTGGCCCAGGGTTGAACGGGCAAAATGCAGGCCCGCCAAATAATCCTTCAGGGCGCGTCGTTGAGCGACTTCTTCAACCAAGAGGAAGAAGAGATCGCCCTCCTCGAATAACTCACCGCCAAAAACGATGACTTCCGGGTTCAGAAGGTTGATGACGGCGGCCACGGCGATGCCCACCCACTCAGCGGCTTGCTGCAACACATTCCGGCACAAGGTTTCGCCCGCCTGGGCGGCCAGCATCACTTGATGGATATTCAGTTCATCGAAAGGTAGATCGGCCAAAACGTCGGCGGCGGGGATGTAGCCCGCTTGCAAGGCCGATTTGACTGCCTGGACGATGCTTTGGCTGCTCACCAGAGCGGACAGGCAGCCCCGATTGCCGCAGCGACACAGCGGGCCGTTGGCCTGGACGGTCAAGTGGCCGATTTCGCCGGCGCTAATGCGCCCGGATGGATGGATTTGACCGTCAATGACTATACCGGCCCCAATCCCTTCGCCCACGCTGAAGTAGACCAGATTGTGACATCCCTGTTCCGGGCCAAAGTAATATTCGCCCAGAGCGGCGGCGTCTTCGCTGTTTTGTACAAAAACGGGCGCTTGCAGGTGTTGGGAGAGGGCGCTTTCCAGCGCAAGATTTTTGACATTGATGTTGGTGAAAACCAGTTCGCCGGTCTGGGTATTGACCAAACCAGGCACGCTGACCCCCACGGCCAGCGCTTGTCGCAAGTCCACCTGCGGAGAGGCGACCAATTCGGCAATGATGTTTTTTATACCGTCGAGCATAGCTTCGTTGCTATCAATGATTCGCTCGCGCTTGATCTCTTGCAAAACGCTGCTTTTCAAATCCAGGGCGGCGGCGTGGATGATGCGCTCTCTCAGGTAGCTTCTCACGTTTACGCTGATGACCAGCCCGCCTTTGGGGTTGATTTCCAGCATAATGGGCCGTCGCCCGCCGGTGGAGACGCCGCGTCCGCTTTCTCTCACCAGGCCCCGATCTATCAAATCAGCAACGGCCGCCGAGGCAGTGGTGGGACTCAGCCCCAGTTCGCGGGAGATTCCCCGCCGGGAAACCGGTTCGCGCTGCCGAATGAAGTTCAAAACGGTGGCTCGATTGGAGCGTTTGACCGTTTGCAGGTTGCTGGTTTGCATCTTCTAATGCTCGTCTTTGAACAGGTTTTATGATGCCGGAAACTTTATTTTTTCACTGGAATAAGTAAGGAGGAGTATAAAGCATGCGCGGGGAAATGTCAAGCGCAATTTTGTCGGGGTACTTCAGTTTGCGCTCACGTAGTGCGACCACCGACGGCTGACCGTTGACCGTCAAAAAGCAAGGTTTACGGCGGTCAACGGTCAGCCGTCGGCGGTCATTTGTCAAGCGGCAAAACTTTGCAACCCAACAAGCTGGGGATAATTATTTTTTTGGAACTGCCTTACGCTTTTTTGATTGGCTGCCTAAGAACGGTTTTCAGCTTCTCCGGCGAAACTTTGCGCGGGTCGCTCAGGTAGATTTCGTGATGTTTGCCCGTTTCGATGTAGCCGTTTTTGGGCAGAAATTCATGGTGCATTCTGGCGATGGTCGGCGCTTCGTCATCATAAGAGCCGATGTGCATAATTTGCGCCGAAAGTCCTTCGTGGTAGGTCTCCAGTCTCATTTTCGGCAGCGCGGGCGGGTTTTTGGCTTTTTCTACTTGCCGGCGCGCTTCCTGAAACATCTGCGGCGAAATCCATTCCGGCTGCATGATCATCATCGTCCAATCCCAGGCATCTTTGTTGCCGCCGGTGAAGGCGCTCATATCCTCGGCCCACCACAAGCCTTCCAGCGGGGGAACAACGTAATCTTTGCCTAACTTTTTGCTCATAAATTTGAGTTTGTAGGCTGCGGCGTACAACGCTTCGACCGCTTCCGCGTATTCCTGAGCTGTGTTGGGGTCTCCGTGGCCGTCAATCATCAAAAAGTTCATCGGCGGTACGTCAACTACTCCAAATTTTTTGGCCGAAGGCCGGTACAGATGTTTTAGTTCTTTCTTGAAATCAATTTTAGACATTTTTTTCTCCAATTTTTCTACTCTTTTGGTAATTACTCAGGCTGCCCGAGTCTAGCATCCTGAGTAGGCTTGAACGTAGTGAAAGCTGTATCGAAGGGTGCGGTCGAAGATGCCAAAACTTGTCGCTCAAGCCGCACCCTTCGATACGCGCTACACGTTGTTTCGCGCTACTCAGGATGCTAACCTGAACAGTTACCTCTTTTGACCGCACGCAACACCAGAAAAGTAAGCCAGGGCGATGGATTCTTCTTGTCGGCGAAGGACCAACCTTTCCAGGCGCGGTACATCGAGTTGGCGGTGTAGCGGCCTTCGTCGTCGGCCTGGTCGGTAATGGTTTTCACCATTTCCTGAAAACGCGGGTCGCTGTGGACAAAGGGGAAACGGCTGAGTACCTCGACTACGTGCAAGACATTGTACCAGACAAAGGGGTACTTGAGTTTCCGAAAGTCGGTACCGATGCCGAACATATAGATTTTGCGCTCG
>DUEH01000121.1 GCA_011192195.1 Chloroflexota bacterium
AATAGCAAAATGGCAATGGCGATGAGAAAGCCGCCCCACTCGCGCAGCAGGCTCCAGGCGAGCAAATCGCCTGCCACGCGTATCGCCAATGCAATGTGCAGCAAGGCTAAATGCGTGTAAAAGAATCGGTGGAACTTGAAGCCCACGCCCAGCACCGCCGGGAAAATGATGGGCGCGTGTCCAAAAATCATCGAAATTACAAAGCCGATGAAAAAGGTGTGCAGCATCGCGTCGTAATACGGGCCGGCGATAAGGCCGCCAAAGGCTATTAACAGCGCGCCGCTGACGACCATCCATACGTAGCCCACCAACAGGCAGGCGGCAATGAATTGGGTAATGCCCTCTTTTTTAATGGTATAACGGGCAATGTCATAGCGTATTAGCCACAACGCCAGCGCCAGCATCCCTGCCCCGGATAATCGCGTACCGCTGTCCAGATTGAAGAGCGATACCACCAGCCCTCCCACGTAAATTACTGACGCCACCGTGAAATACCGCAACACCTGTTTTGACAGACGCAGTATGCGGTCCAGTTCCAGGCGTTCTCCGGCAATGGTCATCAGCAAAAAACCGCTCCACCAACCTACCAGCGTGTGAAGCGGCCAGTCCAGCATCCACAACACATTACCCACCATCCACAGCACCGACCCGGAGGCCATTGCCACGGTATAGTCGGCGGTGTGAATACGCAAAATCAAGCCGAATACCGCTACCAGCCCCACGCTTCCCAGCGTTATCAGCAGCGGCCCAATTGCGTCGCCTATGCCAAGCAGCAATAACAGCGTGCCGGCAGCCGTTAAAATGGGGCTAAAAAACGTCCACCGGTAGCGTTTTAGCGCTACGGCGCGCTCTACGCCAATGACCGTGCCCAAAAAGCCGCCTACCATCAAGGGACCGTGAGACATTGGCAGGGTGGCTTGCAGAACAGGCCATTGAAGGCCCATTCGCAGCAAGCCGCCCCATCCGGCGGCTATCAGGGCCACAATTCCCACCCCTATTAAGGGTAAGGTTAATTTATTGAAACTGGTGTCCATATTTTTTCTCCTCCTGAAAATAGAGTGTTTGTAGTGAGGTACGTAACGCAGTGGAGTACCGTAAAACGCCACTTCGCTGTCGCTGCGAGGCTTACTACGAGCCATTTTCATCCGTTGTGGTGTGCCGCAGGCTCATGGACACTCCTTCGTAAATAGCAGTCAGCTATCAGCTATTAGCTTCTGGCTGTCAGTCGCAAAGCTGAAAGCTGATTGCTATATCTACCGCAATGTTTTTTCCGCTACCCAGCGACGGAAGCGCTGCCAGAGATTGATTTTTGCCTCATCGCGCCAGCCGAGGTCATAGTTGTTTTGGGCGATCATTTGCTCGCCGCTCCATAAGGCTACGACAAGTTCCTGCGGTTTTTTCTCCAAGCGATACGCAATTCTCCCCAATCGCAGCGAGGAATCGGGGGGCAGGGTGACGTCTTCTGTCTCAAAAATCCGCTCTCCGTCCAGCGAAACGTAGCACGCGCCGCGCGTCACGTCCAGAGAATCATTCACGCCCCACACTTCCGCTTCAAAGAGGTCGCCGGACTGCCAATTCATCCCCGCTTCAAAATCCAGACTGAGCAGCAGTGGATTGTACCATCGTTTCAGCAGCCGGTAGGCCAGTTTGGGGCGCCTGAAATAATCTACAATGGCCCAACTGATGGCCGGCCACGGTTCGTTGAACTGCCACAGTATCACTCCGCCGCTATCTCCCTTGCGACGACGCATCCCCTCGATGGCAATTTGCAGACCGGCGGCCTGGGCGCGCTGGGAGGCGGTGATCAACTCCGTCAGACCGTTGACCGCAGACCGCAGACCGCCGTTATCTGGCAGAAATAATTTGAAATATCGCTGCAATTTGGCGCGATCTCCCTGATGGCTTTCCCACCCGATTTCGGGATTGGGGAGCATTGCCTCCAGCGTAGCCAGGTCTGGCAGCGCTTGCAGGCCAAACTCGCTGAGGAAGCGGGCCTCTTCTTCCCGATAGGCGGACAGCGGCGCTTTGCCGTGCCACACCAGCCAGTTATGCGCGTCGCCGGGGCCGGGCGATGCGGGGATGAAGGGGCGGGGCGCGTGCTGGGCGTTTTGCAGCGCGTGGGTCATCGCCTGTACGAGCGCCTGGTTGCGCTTCGGGCTGAATTCGTTGCCGCCGCACCACGCCACCACCGAGGGGTGATTGTCCAGTTGCCGCACGATGTCGGCGGTTTCCTGTTCCACCAAATTCAGGAATTGCTGGTCGTGGGGGTAGGTTCCAAGAAACATACAGGCAAAGGGAAATTCTTGCCACACCAGCAGCCCCATTTCATCGCAGAGGTTGTAAAAAACTTGTTTTTCGCGCAGGCCGCCGCCCCACACGCGCAGCATATTGGCGCCGGTATCTTTTGCCAGACGCAGCAGCTCGCGGTAATCATTTGCCGTGACGCGACCGGGAAAGCTGTCGGCGGGAACCCAGTTCAGGCCGCGAATGAATTCGTTTTGACCGTTGATCCTGAATTGCCAATCCGCCAATTCCACCGAGCGAATCCCAAATTGCAGCGTCAGGCTGTCGCCGGGAATGTCTACTTGCAGGGTATAAAGATGCGGAAAGCCGCGATCCCAGGGCTGCCAGAGTTTTGGATTGGGAATGGTGAATGGTAAATGGTAAATGGTGAATGGTGAATGACCGCCGGATACCTCTTTGCCCACCCGCTCACCTGCCCACCCGCTCACCTGCCCGCTGACCGCTTCTCCTTCAAAATTATGCGGCGAAACGGTGTATGTGACCGGAATTTCTTCATCTTCCAAAGCGTTAAGCGTGAGCAGAATGTCACCCTTGCCATCGGGGGAAACGTTTATTTGGCAATCTTCAATGGAGGCGGCGCCGGTGGTGATCAGTTCCACTGTATCCCAGATTCCCAGAGTGAGAATGCGCGGCGCAAAGTCCCAGCCAAAGGAATATTGCGCCTTGAGCGTGGCGCTGCGATCAGGATAAACGCCGTTTTTTCCTTCCGGGAGCAGTTGGGCAATGGATTGCCATAGCTTTTGTCCCGCGTTCAAGCGCCGTTTGGGGAGCGCTTCGCTGCCCCAGATGCGCACCGCCAGATCAACCGGGCCGTTTTGCGCGGCTGCGGTGATCTCAATGGTCTGGCGAGAGAACATCCCTTCGCGCCGCGCGGCTTCCTGCCCGTTGACAAAGATGGCAAAGCGATAATCAATGCCGTGAAAGCGCGCAAAGACGCGCTGCCCCGCTTCCCATTCCGGTTCGATGGTAATGCGATACCACCAGTCCACTTCATCCACCCAATCGCTTTTGCGGTAGCGGTCTTCCCGGAAGGGATCGGGAATCATTCCATACGCCAGCAAGTCCAGCCGCACGTTGCCGGGAACGCGCGCGGGCAGCCAGTCTTTCACGGCGTCAAGGTCGGAGATTTCCGGGCTATTAAATTCCCGGCGTGGAACGTGTCCCAGTTGCCAGGGGAGGGGGTGTAAAGTTGTGCGCACTATTTTCCAGACTTTTGTCTTTTTCCGTTAATTTTGGTGATGGTAGAAAAGTAAGTGCTATGTCATTCCTTCGGTAAACTCAGGACAGGTCTTTCAGAGTGACTCGGTATGGATTCTTCGCTATCGCTCAGAATGACATTTCTATTAGAATCTAATTGACATAAAGTCTATTGCGCTGCTGTAAACGCGCGTCAAAATTATTCAAGGCGTCCTGAATATCTTCATCAGGATTTACGGTAACATACTCGCCGTTTCTGAAATTCTTCAATGCTTCTCCTACCTGACGCTCTGTTTTTGCGTCTACTACTGGCATTCGGGCGTCATCCGGGGTAGCAATAAATTGTTGTTTAATGGTTTCCAGAAAATCAGGATGATCTTCCAGATAGGCAAGTATGAGATGTTGTACAGCCTGATTGGTTGTTGCGCTCATTTTCATTTCTTCCGAATTTTCATCCTTCTGCCTTCATCCTTTATCCTTTGAAATTGTAGACTACTTCATAATCACGGGCAAATAAACGCGGTATGGTTCAACCCACGCTTCCACCGACCAGTTGGGCTGGTTGTAGCCGTCATCGCCTTGCAGGATCAGGGGAAAGGTGAAGGGAGTGGGAACGGCGATGACTTGCGCGCTGAAGGTGAGCGTGACCACCTGATTGCGAGTGACCGGCGTTTGCCAGATTAGCTTGCCGCCGCCAAAGGTGCCGGTTCCCCCAGCGCCCCCTCCGCCGGGCGGCGAAATGGAGATCGGCAGCAGATGCGGTGGAATATCGCCGGTGACGGTGATGAGCGGGGCGTCAACAAGGCCGGCGTTGCGTAGATGCAGGGTGTAGGTCAGCGCATCGTTCAGGGCTGCGCGGGTGGGGCTGACGCTTAGGGTAGACTGTATCCAGTTAGCAATGTTGACCGGAACAACAGCCACGCGGTCAAAGGTGACAGTGTGTTCCGGCAGGC
>DUEH01000122.1 GCA_011192195.1 Chloroflexota bacterium
CCGGAACCGTGCCGATGGCGTAGTAAAAGGTGTTCAACGCTACCTGATGAAATTTTTCGTCGGTGAAGAGTTTGACGTAATTCTCCAGGCCAACAAAGCTTGGGTCGCGGAATTTGGCGATGTTGAGACGCTGCCTGAAGAAACTCTGGTAAATGGAGAGAATTGTCGGCCAGGCGGTGAACAACGCCACAAAGAAGATGGTGGGCAGAATGAGCAGATATGGCAGCGAGTTTTCGCTGCGTTTTCGGGAGGCGGGTTGGCGGGTCATGGTTTGGCAGGTGAGCAGGTGGGCAGGTGAGCAGGTGGGCAGGTGGGCAGGTGGGCAGGTGAGCAAGTGGGCAGGTGAGCAGGTGAGTAGATTTCTCACCCGCTCACTTTCACACTTTCACACCTGCTCACTTTCACTTACTCACAGAACGGCGCCATCGCCGCTTCCGCTTCTGTCTGCGCGGCGTTCATAGCGTCTGCGGCGGACAGTTCGCCGTTGAAGGCTTGTTGCAGATAGTTATGGAAAATGTTGCGCACTTCGCCTAAATCCTGAATGGAAAATTCAGCGCCGGCGTCTTGCAGCGCGTTCATAGCGTCCAGCGCTTGCGGCACTTCTGCTACGTGCGCTTTCATCGCGTCGGTGTTCAGAGCGCTTCTGCGGCTGACAATGTAGCCGGTGTTGATGCTGTAATCGGCGGCCAGTTCCGGGCTGCTCAGAAATTCTATGAATTTCCAGGCGGCGTCTTGCTGTTCCTGGGGCGCGCTTTTCAGAATGTAGAGGTTGCCGCCGCCGGGAACGCTGGCGTAGCTGCCTTCTTCTTTGCCGGGATAGGGCATTACGCCTACTTCAAAGTCGGCTTGCTCCAGAATACCCTTGATGCTGCCGGAAGAGTGAACGATCATGGCGGTGGCGCCGCTGGCAAAGTCGGTGGGAGCGCTGGGCCAAATAGCCTGCACGCCGGGGGGCATTGCGCCGTATTCACCCGACAGGTCAATGTAGAACTGAACCGCTTCGATAACGGCGGGGTCGTTGAAAGCAACGTGACATTCGTCAATGAAGATGTTTTGTCCGTTGCCGATAGCCAACGGCTGGAAGAGCCAGTACGGCCAATCGCTGGGGAATTGCAAGCCCCAGTTGGTGGCGTCGCCCTCTTTTTTGGTCAGCGCCTGAGCAGCTTCGGCCCAGCTTTGCCAACTTGTGGGCGGCTCAAGTCCGGCTTCTTTGAACATATCAACGTTGTAGTACATCACTACGGCGCTGCGCTGGAAGGGAATGCTCCACAATTTGTCATCGTAGCGCGAGTTTTCTAAAAAGGCGGCTTCAAAATCGTTCAGGTAGGCGTCGCCGTTATCCATTGCGGCAATGTAGCCGTCCAGCGGGGCGATGGTGTCTGAATTGACCAGATCGTACAGGGCGGTAGCCAGCATTACGGCCGCAGCAGGCGCTTCGCCGCCGCCGTCAATAATGGTTTGAATGGCGGTTTGCACATCGCCGTAACCGCCGGAGAAGACCGGCTCTACGGTGATGTTCGGGTTTTCGGCTTGAAATTCATCAATATAGCCTTGCAAAATATCGGCAATGGGGGCGTCAACGGCAACGGGATAGTAGACTTGAATGGTGACGGGTTCGGCCACTTCTTCTTTGGGGGCTGCGGTGGGTTCTTCTTTTGGCGCTTCGGTGGGGGCGGCAGCCTTTTCCGTGGGCGGCGGGACGGCAGCCTCTTCGGTGGGTGCGGGGGATCCGCCGCAGGCAGCCAATAGCCCCACCAGCAGGACGGCTATTGCCAGAAAAATGAATAATTTGTGGGAACGCATAATTTTTCTCCTTTCAAAGTTGAAAAAACGGGTTAGGTTGCGCGAATTATTCGCACGATGTCCAGCTCGACAATGTTGGAATTGAAACAGATTTTGCTATAGTTGATAGCTTGATTGTCTACCGTGTAGATGATTGACCGAACGCTGATGACCGGTTCACCGACGGGTAATTGCAAATGCGGCGCAAGGGTTGCGCTGAGGGCGGCGGCGCTAATGCGCGAATGAATTTGGTGGAGGGGCGTGTTGAAGGATGAGGTCAGAAATTGAACGGTGTTGCCGTCAAAATTACCCCAATCCAGATTAGCCCTTTCAATCAAGGGTGAAAAATAATCGTCCACAAATACGGCGGGCTTTGTGTCGGCCAGCACAATGCGCTTGATGCGGAACAGTTCTTGCGCGGGAGTTACTTTGAAGATTTTGTGAACGTCAGGCGGCGCAGCGGCGCGGGTCATCGAGAGGGTTTGAAAACGGGGCGTGTATCCGGCAGCCTGAATGATTTCGGCGAAGGTGGAGAAGTTGTTGAGTGAATCTTTTATGACCGGCGAATGGGCCACAAAGGTGCCAATGCCGTGCCGGCGCACAATTACCCCGTCATTTTCCAGCGAAATGTAGGCTTCGCGCAGGGTATTGCGGCTAA
The DNA here is from genome assembly GCA_011192195.1 of Chloroflexota bacterium. Lineage (GTDB taxonomy): Bacteria > Chloroflexota > Anaerolineae > 4572-78 > 4572-78 > DUEH01. The sequence continues at coordinate 2,441 of DUEH01000122.1, forward strand.
CGCCCAGCGCCTTGGCCATTGCCGCTTCCGAGGGTAATTGTTCGCCGCGCAGGAGACGATTTTGGTGAATGTAGCTGAGTAAATGAGTTTTTACTTGCTTCAAGCGCGTGCTGGTGTTGATAATCATAGGACCCGCTCAGTATTTTGTATTGAAATCGATGAAAATTATTGGAACTTGAAACGTAGGATGTCCAACCTCTGGTAGTATAACCTGATTTTTCTCCTTTGTCAACTGTAAATCGTTTCGCTTTGGTTGCGGCTTTGCGGCGTTATGCTATACTTGGCAACGCTTTGTAGTGGAGAAAATTGCGAAATGAGTCAACAGCAAATCAAACGCGACGCCGATAAGACAAAAGAAGAACTCATTGAAGAGTTGGCCGCATTGCGCCGGAAAGTGAAGCGTCTGGCAGACCTGGAGATTGAAAACAAGCGCGCTGCGCAAGCTTTGCAAGAGAGCCAGATTCGCTTTGCCGGTATTCTGGACATTACCAGCAACGCCATTATTGCCACCGATGAACGCCAGCGCATTATTTTGTTCAACAAAGGGGCGGAAGAGATTTTTGGTTATTCATCTGCGGAAGCGATGGGGCAGCCGCTGGACATTTTAATTCCCCGGAACGTCATCACAGTCCACCGGCAACATATAAATCGGTTTGCCGATGCCGAGGCTTTTGCGCGTTTGATGGACGAGCGGCAGGGGGTTTCGGGTCGCCGGAAAAATGGCGAAGAATTCCCGGCGGAAGCTTCCATTGCTAAACTGGACACCGGCGGCGAAAGAATTTTTACGGTTGTCTTACGCGACATCACCGAACGTAAACGTATAGAACAGGAAAAAGAGAAGCTCATCGAGCAGTTGCGGGCGTTGAATAAAGCGGCGCAGGCCATCGCCTCTGAGCTTTCGCTGGATCAGGTGCTGCAAACTATTGTAGAAGCTGCGCGTAGCCTGCTAAAGGTCAAATACGCCGCCCTGCGCTTGCATAATGAACAAAAACGATTTATCACCACCGGCATTGATCAGAAAACGTATGGCAAAATAAAAACGCTTCCTGTTGGGCGCGGCCTGCTCAACCCTTTGCTGCACCAGAGGCAGACGCTTATTGTCAATGACATTGCCGGGCATCTCCAATCTGTTGGCTTCCCTGAACATCATCCGGCAATGCGCAGTTTGTTAGGCGTACCAATTCGTTCAAAAGGGAAATTGATTGGGGCGCTGTACTTGTCTGACAAAGAAGATGGCTCTAATTTTGCCCCGGCAGACAAACAACTGGTAGAGATGCTGGCCCTTCACGCTACCATTGCCATTGAAAACGCGCATCATCACGAACAAACGCAGCGTCTGGCAATTCTGGAGGAACGGGAACGCTTTGCCCGCGATTTACATGACGGTATCATTCAATCCATCTACGCGGTTGGCTTGGCGCTTGATCAAGCCAAAGCCGACATTCTTCCTTCCAGCCAGACAACCAGAGAACAAATTGATCTGAGTCTGAAAAATCTGGCAGCGGTCATTCAAGATATTCGTAATTACATTTTTGACTTGCGACCCCAGGCAACCAAACATCGCGGGTTGAAGGCGCGGCTGGATGGCTTGATCAAAGAAGTCAAGGTCAACACCTTGTTACCCATCGAAAGCGATATAGCCCCTGATATTAATGCTGAATTGAGCGATTGGCAGGCCAGTCACGTCTTCCATATATGTCACGAAAGCCTGTCAAACGCCATCAGACACGCCAAGCCCAGCAGAATTGCCATCAACTTGAGCAAAGACGGCGACGCCGTTACCTTGATAGTGGCAGACAATGGCACAGGTTTTGATCTACCCCCCGAAATTCACCCCGGTCATCGCGGCTTGTCCAATATTAGAACCCGGGTTTCGCAACTGGGCGGCAGTTTGAACATTGATACCGCGCCACAGCAAGGTACGCGCGTAACGCTTCGCTTTCGCTGCGATGCGCCTGAGAAGATTAGAGATTAGAGATTGGGAGATTTTCTACTTCAATCTCTAATCTCCAGTTATCCAATTTTCAAATCTTCGGTTTACTGAGGTGATTATGAACATTTCTCCCCCCATATCCAAAGAACACGGTTCCTGGGCTATGTTGATTATCCCTTTGCTGCTGGGAACAATCATTGCTCCAATCTGGCATTGGCGAACATTGCTGCTACTGGCAGCCGCTGTGGGCTTTTTCCTGACGCGCTATCCCCTGTCTATTCTGGTCAGAAGGCGCAAACGAGACCAGGACAAGCGCGTTTATTACCTGCGCTGGACGGCTATTTACGGCGGCATCACCGCTTTGAGTGGCGGGTGGTTGATTTTTGCGGAAAATTTGTGGTGGCTGGCCTTGATGGGCGTGACAGGCGCGCTTTTAGTGGCCTTCAACCTGTGGCTCATTGCCCACAAGAAACAGATGAGCCTTGTGGGCGAGTTATCCGGCATTGCCGGGCTGTCGCTGGGCGCGCCAATGGCCTGTTACGCTGCCAGCGGTCAATTAGACCAAACTGCGGCCATTCTCTGGTTGGTGAACGCGCTTTATTTTAGCGGCACGGTTTTCTATATCAAACTCAAAGTGCGCCAGCAGCCGCGTCAACCGGCTCCGGACAAATTGTCTGAACGGCTGATTAAAGCCAAAGCTTGTTTAACCTACCACACCACCGTCTTGATTATTATTTTTGCGCTGGTCACGCTGCAAAAAGCGCCTGTTCTGACGCCGCTGGCCTTCATTCCGGCTGCTGTTAAAGTTATTCGCGGCGCAGCGCGCTGGCAAGACAAAAAGACCTTGAGTCTGGTTCGTCTTGGCTTCACCGAGCTTTTTCACTCGATTGTTTTTATGGCGCTGATAATAGTGGCGTTTAAGTGAGGGATGAAGCTGCCCGCTATCCATCATCCACTAACCAGTGGAGCTGCATAAGAAGATGCGGGGCTTCACGCGCCAGATGTAAATAATGGCTTGTAGTGAGCCTCGTAGCGATAGCGAAGTGGCGTTTCACGGCGGCACTCCACTATGTTGCGTACCTAACTACAAGCCTAACTACAAGCCTAACTACAAAGGAGAAAAAAATGACGCAAACATTCGATGCAATTATTATTGGCGGGGGAATTATGGGGTGCAGCGCAGCTTTTCAACTGGCCCGGCGAGGGTTGAAGGTGGCTTTGCTGGAAAAGGACACCATTGGCGCGGGGCCAACCGGCAAATCGTCGGCCATTATTCGGCAGCATTATTCAAATGAACTAACAGCGCGGATGGCGTTGCACAGCTTGCGCGTTTTTCAAAATTTTGATGACGCCGTCGGCGGCGAAATCGGCTTTACTGAGGCCGGTTTTGCCGTCCTGGTATCTGACGAAGACAAAGCGGGGTTGGAAACTAACATCGCCTTGCAGCGCAAAGTGGGCATAAAAACCGGTTTGATTTCTCCCCAAGAACTGAGCGAGCGCGTTCCCGGCCTGAAAATCAGCGATTTACGCACCGCAGCCTACGAGCCGGAAAGCGGTTACGCCGATCCCTACTTAACGGTGAACGCCTACGCCAGCGCCGCTCGCAGGTATGGCGCGCAAATCTTTCAGGACACGGAAGTGATTGATATTCGATTGGAAAAAGGTGGCCTTGTAACCGTGAACGCGACCACAGACACATTTAGCGCGCCCTTGGCGCTTAATTCTGCGGGCGCGTGGGGCGCGCGGGTTGCCAAAATGGCAGGGGTAGATGTTCCCATCAACTCGTGTCGCGTTCAGGTAGCTTTTTTCCGGCGCCCCGCCGGCTACGAAGCGCCGCATCCGGTTATTGGCGATTTCATTCACGCCACTTACTTTCGCTCTGAAACGGGAGGCTTGACCTTGAGCGGCTTGATTGACCCTGCGGAGGCGGACGCAATTGTCAACCCGGATAAGTACAATGAAGACCTGGACACAGACTTTGTGCTGAATGTTGGCGAGCGCTTGCTGCGGCGTTACCCGCCGTTGGAACAAAGCCAGAGTACCGGCGGCTACGCATCGCTTTACGCCATTACGCCGGATTGGCACCCTATTGTAGATGAACTACTCCCAGACAGCGGTTTTTATATTGCTTCCGGCTTCAGTGGGCACGGCTTCAAACTTGGTCCGGCAATGGGCGTAATGATTGCCGATCTGCTAACCGATGTCAGCCAACCGGAATTTGATCCCGCTATGTTTCGCCTTAAGCGCTACGCCGAAGGCGCAGCCGTGCAAGGGCAGTATGAATACAGCATTGCGGGGTGAACGATTACAGTTATTGTGAGAAAAATAGTTCACCTGTCCCTCATAGCGATTATTTTTGCCCTAACCGGCCTTCTCCTGACTCGCTCTGCCTCCCTGCCGCCTTTTGATCTTGGTCCGCAACAAAGCGTCACCACCGTCAATCCTGAAATGGGCGTCCACACCCGCTTGACCGATGAAGTGGAAGCCTGGAAGATCAAATACACCCTGCAAATGGTCCGTGAAATGGGCGCGCCCTGGGTGGTAGAATATTTCCCCTGGGCCTACCGCGAAAAATTTCCCGGTATCTTTGATTGGAGCCACAGCGATCTGGTAGTGCAAAATGCCAACCGTCAAGGGTTGACCATCATCGCACGCCTGGGCTACGCGCCGGAGTGGGCGCGCCCTGCCAACAGTACGCCTTCTTTTCTTGCGGCGGAAGATTATGAGCGTTTTGGCGATTACGTTGCTGCCTTTGTCGAGCGTTATCGCGGGCAGGTGGATTATATCATCGTATGGAATGAGCCAAATTTGGCGCTGGAGTGGGGGTTTCAGCCGGTTGACCCGGCGGCTTACACCCAACTGTTAAGCGTGGCCTACCGGCGGGCCAAAGAAGCCAATCCGCAAGTGCAGGTATTGGGCGGCGCGCTGGCGCCCACTCTGGCCCCCCCCGGCGATGAGTTTGCTCTGAACGATCTGGACTACCTGCAAGGGATGCTTGATGCGGGCGCGGGAGACGCGATGGACGGTCTGGCCGTTCACGCCTACGGTTGGGTTTATCCTCCCGATGACCCGCCCGCGCCGGATGTGGTCAACTTTCGGCGGACGGAGCTGGTTCACCAACTTTTGCAGGAGAACGGCTACGGCGATATGCCTATTCACATCACAGAAGGGGGTTGGAACGACCACCCTCGCTGGACGCGGGCGGTGAAGCCGGGCCAGCGCATCGAATACACCATTCAAGCCTATCAAATGGCGCAGGAATGGCCCTGGCTGGAATCCATCAGCCTGTGGGCTTTTCGCTATCCCTGGCCCGCCAAGACCTACCTGGATTACTTCACCTTCGTCACGCCGGATTTTATTCCCAAACCAATTTATGAGGAAGTGCAGCGCTATGCTCACGGAGAAATTGATAAATGACAAAGCGCATGCAGTGGACGCTGGCGCTGTTTTTTGTGGCGCTGATAATCTGGCTGGGCTGGCGAGCCTACCAACACCGGCAAGCGCAAAGCGGTCTGGCCGAAATTAAGCAACGCGGCGCGCTGCGCGTAGGGCTGGACGCCAGCTTTCCGCCTTTTGAGAGCCTGGATGAAAACGGGCAGGTTGTCGGTCTGGATGCCGATTTGGCCCGCGCCATCGCTGATGACCTGGGGGTTGAGCTTGAGTTTGTTAATATTGGCTTCGACGGTCTCTATGATGCTCTATTAATCAAGCGAGTGGATATGCTGCTTTCCGGCCTGCCGGTTGATCCTTACCGCAGCCGCGATGTGGCTTATTCCACCAACTATTTCAACGCCGGGCAGGTTTTAGTGACGCGGCGGGATGATATTCAATTGGTGGATGACCTGATGGGGCAGACCGTAGCGGTGGAGTGGGGATCGCTGGCCGATATGGAAGCGCGTCGGCTGCAAAAAACTATTCCCAATCTACAAATAAATCCTCAGCCCGACGCGCAATCTGCCCTGCAATTTGATATTGCCATTGTGGATGGCGTGACGGCGCTGGGAAATCAACAGATGCGCATTGTAAAATATTTAAGCGATGAGTGGTACGCCGCCGCCGTGAGCGTAGAAAACAGCGCTCTGCTGGCGGAGATTAACAAGACGCTGGCGCGGATGCAAGAATCGGGGGAGATGGAACGTCTGCAGGAGAAGCGAATTGGCGAATAGCGAATGGGCTGCCTATTCGCCATTCGCCATTCGCCATTCGCCATTCGCTATTCGCCATTCGTCAATTCGTTGGGGTCTCGTTCATTATTCACTGTCACGGTGCTTAGATACAAAAAATCATCGGGGTTGTTGGCGCGGGGAAGACGCTGCGTAGTGGCGGCGTTATACAGGCCAACAATGATAAAATACGCGCCCGGCGATAAGTCTTCCGGCAAGCGCAGGCCGTAGCCCTGAGTGATTGTTTGTCCCGGCAGCAGCGGCGATTGCTTCACGGCTTGCAGATCAATCAGCAGGCGATCTTGTTGCGCTGCTACCTGTCCGTCCGCTTCGGCTACCAGTTGGGCAAAGGCAATGGTGGGGCCGGGGGGTAAATTGGCAGAGGCGTTGACGGCTTCAGCCTGCCAGGTCAGGCGCAGCTTGAGGATGTCGCCGGGGATAAGCTGCTCATTCAGAAGCGCAAAATCAAGCAAGGTCAATCCGCCTTCAAAGGGCGTATCGAGGGGGATTTTTGGCGCATTAGAGCGGGCTAAAGCGTAGAGGCCAAGTTTGCCGCTCTTTTCAAACCAGACTTCCTGCACCGGAAAAGCGTTTTGTTCCAGATAACGCGCCGACTGGCTCAAAGGGTCGGCGTGGGTGAGCCAGCGTTCAAAAAGCCAGACGCGCCGGGCGTTGCCGGTGGCTCGCCAGATTCGTTCTCGTTCGTCCGTTTGAATGGCGCGCGGCCCGTACTCAATCCAGGTGTAGCCTGGCAGACGACGGTCTTGCCAGGCCATTAGCCAGGTAGAAAACTCTTGCGCATCGGCGAAGGGGGGCATTGCCGTCAAAAGGGCGTCGGCGGGGCGCGATTCTGCCTTCAAAACTTCTAGCAGCGCTGCATCTGCCTGCGATTGTTCAGTTGCCAGCGCCAAATGCGACGCGCCTGCCAGCATTAGCAGCGTGAGAAAAACGCTGATGGCAAGCGCTGCGACTTTGGGTTTCAGGTTTCGGGTTTCGGGTTTTTGGTTTTTGGTTGCGTCACTTGAAACACCAAACCCCAAATTTGAAACCAAATTGAGCGTTGCCATCAGCAAAATAATGGCGGGTGGCAGCAGCAGGTGCAAGTGCAGATGATTTCCCTGCAACCAGATCAGGTCAATGTCGCCCCCGGCCTGTAGAATTCGCCAATGCGCCAGCGGCGGAAATTTCCCCCAGTTGAAAACAAAATTATCATTGCCGCTCAATTGATTGTAGTAATCATTAAAATCAATTATTAGCCCCAGTAGATTGACAGCCAGACTGAGAACTATTAGCGCGCCAATGATAAGGTGTTTTGGATTTTTTAATCGTAAATCGTAAATCGTAAATCGTAAATTACTTGCCACAAACACCATCAACAGCGGCAGGATGGGCAGCAGAAAGCGCGGCCCCCACCCCCAGGTTCCGCCCCAGGAAAACCACGAGCCGTAAAAAAGGATGTAAAACAGGCTGATCGAAACGATGAGCCAGAAGTAGAGACGCGGCAGTTGTTTCCAGGCCGGACGAAGGCCAAAGAAGAGCAGTATCAAAACCGGCGAGTAGATGAATAAGCCGTTGCCCGGACTGAAGAGCAGGCCAAACGCGCCCACCCAGGGCGCGCTGAAAGAAATTTCTTGCGTGTAGCCGGTTTCGCTGAGACTGCCAAAGCGCAGCAGGTTGAAGGCCAACAGCCCGACTGTTGTCAGTACAATGGGCAGCGCGTA
>DUEH01000123.1 GCA_011192195.1 Chloroflexota bacterium
AATGTCCGGCTTGATCTCTTCTTCGACGGTAAATTTGTTGACGCCAACCACAACTTTCTCCTGACGCTCAACCGCCTGCTGGTATTTGTAGGCCGCCTCCTGAATTTCCTGCTGAACGTATCCCCGCTCGATGGCGGTCAAGGCGCCGCCCATTTCGTCAATCTTCTGGATGTACTCCTCGGCGCGCCGCTCGATTTCGTCGGTCAGATTTTCGAGAAAATAGCTGCCGGCCAGGGGATCAATGGTGTCGGCCACGCCGCTTTCGTGGGCGATGATCTGTTGGGTGCGCAGGGCGACTTGCACCGCGCCTTCGGTGGGCAGGGCCAGCGCCTCGTCCATCGAGTTGGTGTGCAGGCTTTGCGTGCCGCCCAGCACGGCGGCCATCGCTTGCAAGGCCACGCGAACCACGTTGTTGACGGGCTGCTGAACGGTCAAAGTACTGCCGCCGGTTTGGGTGTGGAAGCGCAACTTCCAACTGCGCGGATTTTTGGCTACAAAGCGTTCTTTCATAATTTTGGCCCACAAGCGGCGGGCGGCGCGATATTTGGCCGTTTCTTCCAGAAAATTGTTGTGGGCGTTGAAGAAGAAGGAAAGCTGGCGGGCAAAGTCATCTATGTTCAGCCCAACATCAAGCGCGGCTTGCACGTAGGCTATGGCGTTAGCCAGGGTGAAGGCAACCTCTTGCGCGGCGGTGCTGCCCGCTTCTCTGATGTGGTAGCCGCTGATGCTGATGGTGTTCCAGCGCGGTACGTTTTCCTGGCAATAGGCAAAGATGTCGGTGATAAGGCGCATCGAAGGGGCGGGCGGGTAAATATAAGTGCCGCGCGCCACGTACTCTTTGAGGATGTCGTTCTGGATGGTTCCCCGAAGCTGCGTTGGCTCAACGCCCTGTTTTTTGCCCACCGCAATGTACATTGCCAGCAGAATCGCTGCGGGCGCGTTGATGGTCATACTGGTAGAAACTTTATCCAGGGGGATGCCGTCGAAGAGCGTTTCCATATCTTCCAGCGAAGAGATAGAGACCCCCACTTTGCCCACTTCGCCCAGCGCCATCGAGTCGTCGGCGTCGTAGCCAATTTGGGTAGGCAGATCGAAGGCGACGCTGAGGCCGGTTTGGCCCTGCTCCAGCAGATATTTGTAGCGAGTGTTGCTTTCGGCGGCGGTGCCGAAACCGGCGTACTGGCGCATTGTCCAGAAACGCCCCCGATACATCGTCGGTTGCACGCCCCGCGTGAAGGGGTATTCGCCGGGGAAGCCCAACTGCGCCAGATAGTCGTCGTCGGCGCCGTCTTGGGGCGTGTAGAGGCGCTCTACCGGGATGCCGGAGTCGGTTTCAAAATTTTTCTGTCGCTCCGGGAACTTTTGGAGAGTAGGGTTAAGGGTATTTTCTTGCCATTGGGTCAGGTTATTGCGTTGCATTATTCCTCCTTCCTGATTTTGCGCTTTCACCCATCCAATAAAGACGCCGTCTTGGTCAACCAGTTGATAAAGGCGCGGAGGTCGGCCTCAAATTGCGCCCAGACTTCATCATATTGCTCAATTAATTGCGTTACTCGCTCTAACTCCAGTTCATAGCCATAAATATGCCGCACAAGGTGCCGAAAACCGAGATAGATTCTCAATACCCGCGCTGTTTCTGCTGAGATGACTGCGGGACGGCTGCTATGTTCGACCGTCATCCGGTCTAAAAGTCGCTTATGCCAGTTTGCGCCTGTAGGCAAGGCGCCGTTGAGTTCGGTTACAATGATCTGGAAAATCCGTTCACAGCCCGTATAGAAGTTTTGCAATTTATATGCCAGATTTTCATAAAGAATATCTGCCAGTTCAGGTTCTGCGTCGGCTTGAATCCGTTGCACTTTTTTAATTTCTTCATCAAGATAGTTGAGTTGTTTCAATTCGAGTTCCAGGTCAAGTGCGACCTGCTCGAACTCAGCCTGAGTGAATTGCTTCATAAATAACTTCTCCCTGGGTCATAACTCGTTGGTAAAAATGAGGGTCAACTTTCTCTAGCGGCTTCAGGTCAATGATAAAATCGCTTAAAGCCATCAATTCACCGTAGGCTTGAAAAAAGTCGGCAACCGGTAAACCAGCTACAGCCAAGTCAATATCAGAGTCGGCTGTAAATGGGCCTGTTGCCAGCGAACCAAACAGAACCACTTTTTGCACGCCATAATGTTTTGCTAAAAAAGCGGCAATTTGTCTGGCATCCTGACGGGCCTGTTTGGCTAAACCTTGATTTCGTTTTTTTACCTCAACTTGTCTCTGTTGCCAATAGGCAACACGCGAAGCGTCGCTCATTGTCACAGTCCTGGACATCTGATCACTTCCTCAATTTCTGTATCACATTGCCAATATCCCGTTCCGTTTCCTTAGGGATACACTCGCCCCAAGGTGCGCGGGAAGGGGTTGGTTTCGCGTATGTGGGGGATGCCGCAAATCCAGGCGACGGTTCGTTCTACGCCTAATCCAAAACCGCTGTGAGGAACGCTGCCGTAGCGACGCAGGTCAACAAACCACTTGAAGGCTTCTTCGGGCAACTTGTCGTGTTCAATGCGTTCCAGCAGCAAGGCCGGGTCAGAGATGCGTTCGCTGCCGCCGGTGATTTCACCGTAGCCTTCGGGGGCCAGCAGGTCTACGCTTTTGCTTACGTCAGGCCGATCGGGCCAGGGTTCCATATAGAAGGCTTTGCAGGCGGTGGGGTAGCCGTAGACAAAGATGGGCCGGTCATAGAGTTTGGTCAATTCGGTTTCGTGGGGGGAGCCAAAATCGCTGCCCCATTCAATTTCCAGCAATTTTTTCAGCTCAGGGTCTTTGGTTTCGGCGCGAATTTCGGCCAGTTTTTCAAGCGCTTCGTCGTAAGAGACGCGAGGGAAGGGGGGCGTAATGCGTTCCAGGACTGATATGTCGCGCCCTAAAATTTCTAATTCGGCGCGATTTTTTTTGATGACCTGCTGCGCCACATCGCTGATCAATTGCTCTTGCATATCCATTAATCCGTCCAAATCCTGATAGGCGGTTTCCGGTTCCAGCATCCAGAATTCGGTCATATGGCGGCGGGTTTTGCTTTTTTCAGCGCGAAAGGTGGGGCCAAAGGCGTAGACTTTGCCAAAAGAGAAGATGTTGGCTTCGTTGTAGAGTTGGCCGGTTTGGGCCAGGAAAACTTGTTCGCCAAAGTAGTCTACTTCAAAGAGGGTGGAGGTTCCTTCTCCGGCGGCGGGGGTGAAGATGGGGGTGGACATTTCCAGGTAGCCGTTATCGTCCAGCCAGCGGCGCAGTTGGCGCATAATGGTAGCGCGAATACGCAGTACGGCCCACTGTTTGCGCGAGCGAATCCACAGGTGGCGGTTTTCCATCAAAAATTCAATGCCGTGTTCTTTGGGGGTAATGGGGTACTCTTCGGCAATCTGG